>CALDHF010000017.1 GCA_937941595.1 uncultured Acaryochloris sp.
CCCACCGTCTAGAAGAACTGGATTATTGTGACGGTGCCTTTTTGCTAGAACAGGGGCAAGTCATCGCCCAAGGAGACCCCCAATCGATGCGAGAAAAACTGATCCGCAAATGGCAATTGACCTCTCAATAATTGCCTCGCGACTCATTACACAATTTGGATATGGTCCGCCCCTAAACGGGCTTTATTCTGAAGGGTTGCCACTTGAGTTTGTAATCCCCCCCCACTACCGTCAGCATCATAAAACAAACTGCCGCTGGGTCGGTCGTAGATAAAGCGATGATCCGCCGTGGTCGCCACAGTTCCCAAGGTGAATTGCAGCTCCGACAGCAGACCCACAGGCAGATTGTCGAGGGCGGCGGATTGGAATGCGATCTCATCATCAGTGACCGAGAAATATGCAATCTGATCAGCCTCACCCACTAAGGGTTCTAAGAAGAATGTATCTTGGCCAGCACCACCCACAAGCAGATCATTGCCAGCACCACCTGTTAGGGAATCGTTCCCCGCACCACCGTTCAGGGTGTCATTGCCATAAGACCCCCAGAGGAAGTCATTCCCTTCATGTCCCTTTAAAGAATCGTTGCCTTGGGCTCCATCTAAACGGTCATCACCCAAACTGCCACCCAGAAAATCATTCCCACCACCACCATGCAGCGTATCTTCACCTTCTCCTCCCCACAAGCGGTCATCCCCTTGATGCCCTTTGAGAGAGTCATTTCCTAAATCACCATCTAAGGTATCGTTCCCCCAACTTCCGCCCAGATAGTCCTCTCCGGCACCACCATTGAGATTGTCATCGCCATGAGCTCCCCAAAGGAAGTCATTACCTTCATGAGCTTTAAGCGTATCGTTGCCCTGGGCACCATCCAGACGATCGTCTCCAAAACTGCCGCCCAGATAATCATGACCCTCACCACCATGCAAAGTATCATTGCCCTCGCCTCCCCACAGGTGATCGTTCCCTTGATGCCCTTTCAAAGAATCGTTACCTACAAAACCATCGAGGGTATCATTCCCCCAGCTGCCCCCTAGATAGTCATTGCCTTCTCCCCCATTCAGACTATCGTCACCCTCGGCTCCCCAAAGATGATCGTTACCTTCATGGCCTCGCAAAGAATCGTTCCCGTCAGAGCCATCTAAGCGATCATTACCAAGACTACCGCCCAAATAATCATTACCTTCACCACCATGCAAAGTATCATCACCGTCTCCACCCCAGAGGTGATCATCCCCTTGATGTCCTTTGAGAGAATCATTCCCGAGGGCACCATCCAATGTGTCTGCCCCCCAGCTCCCACCTAAATAGTCATCTCCCTCACCCCCATTCAGACTATCGTCACCATTTGCTCCCCAAAGGTGGTCCTGGTCTTCATGGCCCTGTAAGGTATCGTTGCCATCACCGCTATCAAGGCGATCATTGCCGAGACCACCACCTAAATAATCTGCACCGCCTAGGCCCTTGAGCGTATCGTTCCCGGCTCCACCATGGAATTTGTCCTTTGCAGATCCGCCCACCTGCTCCTCATCAATCACTGACCCTCTAAAAATAGTGGGCAAGGTCCCTATCCGCCCAGGGGCATAGGGTAAGGGGCCTGATATCCCCTCTCCAGTCAACAGAATATTATCCACCGCGACCCAATCAGAAGCATCATTAGTGCCCACCGTATTGATTTGAAACACCAGAAACTGATAGCCTTCACCAAAATCCAAGTCCCAAGTTAAGGTCGTCCAATCAAAATCGTCTCCCCCAAAAGTTTGACGAACTAGCTCATCACGCTCCATCGGTAAGGACCCAGCCTGGAAGGGACCCCCATCCACCTTAGAGTTGTTATAAAACTCACCATTAATTCCCCAGAGGCTAATCGTAATTTCATTATTAGCCTTTATCCCACCTTCGACATTGCTCAAGTCAAAACTAAGAGTTTGCAGACCTCTTCTCATCCAATCGTCATAAATCACCTGTCCCAGATCAGAACGACTGGCATCCTGAGAGAGCACAACGCCTCCATCTTGACCAACCATGGCATCCCACGAGACACCCTCTGCAGCAAACCAACCAGAATTAGCGGTGTTACTGTGGTTTTTCCCATCTGTACGAAACACTGGACTCTGGGAAAAATCGCCATTCCTAAAGGCATTTCCATAAACTGTAGAGGAGACCTCAATCGTTTGAGTGATGGTATCGGTAACACCAAACTGATCCCAAACCTGCAGCGTCACCTCATGAGCCCCAGCTTGTTCAAAGTAGTGGCTAATTTGGCGGCCAAAGTGATCAACAATATTATCTCCATTAAAGTCCCAGGCATAGCTGACAATGCCTTGACTGGTTTGATCAAGAAAGGGGGAATCTTGGTCAAACGATGCCCCCCCATCAAACCCAACGGCCAGTCCGCCAATCGCAGCGCTTGTAAATACTGCTGTGGGACTCAGATTATCAGCCACCTCCGAAAACGTATTGCTCTGCATCTGGAAAAAGGCCGGAAAATCTGGATTGTCAATGACAAGCTGTCCAGGTGTGACGCCAAAATGCTGTTGATTATTGACGAACGTACTATCGGTTAATGTCGACCCGACAAAATCTCTATCTGCGTCGTAGGGAACTGCGATGCCTGTTTTAAATCCTTCGATGTGTAAGTTACGGTATCGCTGTTCTAGGGCTGTATCATTCACATGAATACCCGTAACACGGGGTCGACTGGCATGAATGATGCCATCTTGAAGATCTACATTGCCGCTGTACCTTAACAACACCCCACTGTTATGGATGTTCCACAGGGCAAAATCATCAATAACGGAACGATAATCATGGGCTGTAGTAGTTTGACCACGGACCGACAACTGACCATCTTCATTCTGCACCCGTCCCCAGAGACTAATGCCTTCAATAGCGTTATAGCTTTGAAACCCGGTCAACTGGCGTAAGGGAACTGCGGCCACATCGACCACACTTTCATCGATATTCCCCTTGGCAATATCTTGGAGTTCAGACGACAATGTATCAACTGCCAACGTCTGAGCATCCCGAACGGATTCTGTACCAGAGTCAAATCCTAAAAACGCAATGCCAGGTCCGGCTGAGCTAATGGCAATATTGTCAGTCATAGCCACCTGGGCAGCCCCTTGCACCCAATAGCCTTCACCATTGAAGCCAAAATCAAATCGATTGGTACGAGGAGATAGGGGATTAATATCGTGGCCTGGGTTGGCATCACCCGTAGTTTTAATGGTGAGATTATTGTGCCAAGTTCCAATTTCATTGCCGGACTCAGCGACAATTCCAGCCCCAACCACATCAAAGACGACATTATCCGTCAGATCAGCATGACTATCGTGGTGGACAATGCCCCAACCCGGGCTTCCGACTACTGCATTGCCTTGAGCTAAAGCAGGGATACCATGAATATCCTCCGCTCCTGTACGGTGAAAATGCAAAGCATATCGACCTCGAGGATTGGTACCATTGCCGACAGAACCATCTACATTCTGAGCAGGATCATCCACGATCTGTGATTTATCTGACCGTCCTAAGTTATAAAAACCCGCATTCAGGACTTGCACATCAGCGTTGTGCATAAACATGACATGACCGCGCTGCTGAGTAGGAGTTTGGTCGGCATTTTCAGTCTCAAACACAACATTGCGAGTGGTATTCCCTACGTACAAGTTGACCTGATCTTGCAATCCTGAGGGGCGCTTGTGATCGAAACGCAGTAAAGAGTTGTCTCCTGTCAAGATGTCGTTATTGGTAAACCGAACGCGGTTTCCGTTAATCTCAGTAATCGTTAACACTTCGTCCTGAAACCGAGTGTTGTCTTGATTACTCCCTCTCCAGTTGTAGGAAGTGCCTCCTAAAACCAGTTGATCGCCGACTTGCCAGCCTAGAGGTTCACTCACGCCGTCCAATTGCAGCACTAGTTCGTTATCACCAGCCAATGGATCTTGCTGTAAGGCGACAAAATCTAATTTCTCGGCTCCAAAGATTCTGACCTGACCATGACTCACTAAGCCTCGACTGAGCCGCATAGGATCCCAGTGGGTATCAATGGGCTGGTCACTGGTAAATGTAATGCGGGTCGTGATATCTGCTTGAATCGGCTGCCCCTCTGTTCCAATCAGCAGCGTTCCTTCGGGAGCCACCACAAAGGTATCAATCAACAACTGCGTATTTTGATCAGCAGCAAACTGAAGAGTGCCATCTACCCGCAACGTAGCTATTCGTGCCGTACTTTCCTGGTCATAGGTGACCTGCATACTGGTAGGAATGAGAACCTTGGCATCATCCCCTGGAATTTTTCCGCCTTCCCAGGTATTGGGATCAAACCAGGACCCATTCTGGATCGCCTTATAGGTGATTTGAGTATGGGGAACTAAGTCCAACAATGCTAGGTGTCCACTTTCATGTTGCGACTGCTGTGAATGAGGTCCAGTAGTATTGCCATTGGACATATGAGACGTGGTTTGTGACGAATGCTGATGTGTTTGCATTACAAATTAGGCCTTGCAATTGCAAGGTCTCCCCCTCAAATTGACTAAATGTTGAGCTGTGCTAAAAGATATTTAGGAATAAATTTCAGTTCAAAAAAATACTGTTCAAGCCAGAAATTTCTGACATGATCAAGCAGAGTGACATATAATCACCCATCCAAAATAGAATCGATCATTGTGACTTCGAAGTCGTTACTTATTTTATTAATTATCTTAAAAATTACTAATAAAATTATTATCTTTCAGCCTTAATTAATCGATTTCGACTTATTTATCAGAAGGCTTAAATACAGTCCAGCTAATTCATTAAATGAATATAAATGTCTATATACCTTGAATAGTACCCATTTCAAGGACTCAATTCAACACCAGAACCAGCATTTTAGTCGTATATTTATTTTATACAAAAAATATACACTTACTTATATATTAAAATATACAAAACCCTAAATAATAGAATTTATTCTTTAGCTAAGATCAACCTTTCACTTAATAAACGCAACGGCCGAATTAGATAATACAGAAAATAAAGATAACTTGGTAATAGCAAGAATTTCTCATCTTCACTATTAGGGATTAATTTAATAAAAATAGTTTTTAACTGTCGAATTAACTCTTCTCCACTCTCAAACCGATCCATAGGATTTTCTAAGGATTTAAGGTGCAGAAACAACTTCTCCCTCGTAAACTGCCGCCCGAGCAGATTCTCTTCCCAAAAAAGGCGCTGGTAAAACTCGTGGGCCAACCCATAACAGATGTGATCCTGATTCGCTCTTTGGATCACCAGATCTGGCAAGGCTAAGCTTAATAAGTTTTGGGAGAGGAGCAATCCAATTAATACTCTGCGTTCACAATGGAGCACTCGGGCTCGTTCTAGGAGAGTTTGCCAGTCTAAAGCTGGGTGCATATGGATAAACTCAGTAATATCGCAGATCCATTTCAATTTCCGCCAACATTCTTTGGATGCATGCACACACAGATACAGGAGCAAATCGACTTCAGCGAAATTAGGAATTGTCTGAGAACCAATGACAACAGACTCATGATTCTTCCATAAATCCTCAAAGGAAAACTGCGAGGATAAATAGCGTTCCACCGTCAACTCTTGGTGTAAATCGATAGCAACAACCCCATTGGTTAAAGAAATCTCCCGAGAAGATTGGAGATATAGTTGTTCCCAGCGTTGATTCAAAAAATGCCATTCACGCCTGCTCTTATATTGGTCCTGGTTTGTCAGGACATCAATAGCTTTTAAACAGTCTTGTTTACGAACGAGGATATCTAAGTCACAAAACGAACGCAGACTTAAATTTTGATAGGCGGACGCAGCCAATACAGGGCCTTTGAACGGCAGAGCCAAGATATCATTGGCAGTGAAGAGGTTCAGTATTTGGAGTAGGGATCTGGTAAACACTGCATTTTGGAAGGCAATACCTTGGCAAAAGTTGCGTAACTCGGTGAGCACTAAGTCATCAACAATTGCTTCGCCAGTTCGTTTTAAGTTTTGGTATAAGAGAGGCGAAATCCCATGTCGTCTGGCAAGCTGCATGAGTACAGGCCAATCAATATCTTGGGTCAGCAGCCATTGGATATTCTGAAGATCTCTACGCCTTAAGTGGGTGCGGGCACAGGCAAGGAGTAAGGCAACTTCTATAGAGGGATATTCTGTTCTCTGATCGTGGCTATGGCCGCGCTCATTGAATGCACGATGTTGATTACCCATGTTCAATATCTTGCCAAACAATTTGCTGGATCGATAAAGTCATCTACCGATGGGTCTCTCTAGGACAATATTGGCGCCGATATCGGTCAGTAATCACAGCTTCTAACGTTTCCGTTCTTGAATCGTCCAATTTTTGCAGTTATATTCACGAGTCGTATTGGCATACTGGATGCTCAGACAAAATTGTGGGTTGCTATTCATCCAAGGATTTTCGAATAGTGGCCATGCCAAATAATCGATGGTTTTGGAATTGACTTTGCGATC
Source organism: uncultured Acaryochloris sp. (assembly GCA_937941595.1). Lineage (GTDB taxonomy): Bacteria > Cyanobacteriota > Cyanobacteriia > Thermosynechococcales > Thermosynechococcaceae > Acaryochloris. Next base: position 6,475 of record CALDHF010000017.1, read on the forward strand.
GCGATTGAATACCAGTTCTAGATCATTACCATACAAATCTTTGAAGCTCAACCTGGGGTTAGCTTGATCAATGCCAATGCTATCTACACGAGTTTGGGACTTTACGGTTGTTGCAAATGTTTTGAGGGTTGCCAGAGTTGAAGACTGCTTAAAGTCTTCAACCGGAGCGGTTTGAATCACAACACCATTCCTAGACTCTTTACTAATGAGACGATCAAAAGTGGCTTGATATCGACGACCATAGCCCAATTTTTGTGTTTTCTGCCACTGATGCCCCTTAATCACTTTGAGGCCAATTAGCACCGTTGAGCCGTGCATAAAAATCCACCCCGAATCTTCGAAGCGATGAAGCACCGTGGCATTATTGGGAACAAATGCGGTCACTGGACCCTTATAGACCCCGATCAGGGTGCGTTCATGTTGTAAGACCTGTCCGGTCTTGGTATCACCTCTTATTCCCTTCACAGGCTGTTTAACCACAACCGCTGCACCTGAGGTAGGTGCCTTCCAAATCAGACCCATACGCTGCATTTGTCGATGCCAACCGAGTTTACCCAGACCGTCATACTGGCTAAACAAGGCATACTCCCGATCCATAAAGGTATATTTTCGATATTTTGCCTTGCCGTTATAGTTGGCCCCATGGGTTTCTCGATGGCGATAGGGTTGCGTCCGATCGCGACTGATGTTCACCAATACTTCAGGTACTCGATAGTCGGAAATGGCATGCATTACCGACGCCCCCATCCACATGGGTGGTTTCTGACCGCCCCAATACAGCCAGCCCAAAGCACCAATTTGAGCAGCCTGGTGTGGATCATGGGTAAACGAAAATGTTCTTAAGGTCGAGGTTGCCCAGTAACCATCCAGCCACTCAGGAGCCATCGAAGCCAACAACAATTCCAGACCAACCTGAGTTTGGTTCCTAAACTGTGGATCGGCAACATGATCTTGCAAGGATAGCAGACAATTTAGATAAAACACGTGGTAAACAGGGGAGTCATGCTCAACCATGCCGTGACGCCCTAGATCAGTAATGAATTTAGATATCTGCAATTTGGCCTGTTTCTGCATGGGAGCGTCTGGACGCCAATCGGGCCAAGTCTGAGCAGCCAAATAATGTCCTGTGGCCAGCATCAATCGGTGATTGGCAGTGAGCATTTTCGGAAATACAGGTTTTTGGGTCACAAACTGACGAATTTTCCACCGTAACGGTGATGGCATATGTTGTTTGTAACGCAGGTACAGATCCATCCCTGCCATCACCACAAAACTTTGATCGTTGCCCAACACCTGCAGATTACCGCTAAAAATCTGATTGACTAAGGTATTGGCTGCTTGAATATCTCCCACTGCATACTTAGCCATGGCATGGTAAATCCCTGAACGGGCATACCGCCGGATATTTTTGGGATATCCGTGGGGTTTCCGCTTCGCAAAATGCCGAATAATCGACTGAGAACGCTGAGGATAGTTCTCTATCTGCCTCCCCTGAGTCTTTGCAGCTGACTGCGGTTGGGCCATTTGACTCAGGCGGGGGGGAGAGAGCTTAGGGACCGTTAGCAAGGTCCCAGGAAACAGAAAGGGTAAGGTTCCCCAGCAAGTTAAGTAAACAGAGAATTTCGCCATTATTTATAACGAGTAACATAACTTTGATGACGTTGATTAAGCAATATAGGTTTGCAGCAGCATTGCAATAGCTTGATTGGTCTGATCAACACTAAAGTTTTGAACAGCATTGGCGTAAGCATTCTTGGCGATTTGCAATCTCTGATCTCCTTCAGCTTGGCAATGGGCAATGATCTGGGCAAGTTGTTGGGGATCATTGGGCGGACATAACCATCCCGTTGTTCCATGCTCCACTAATTCTGTTGCTCCACCGGCATCCGCTGCAATGACCGGACAACCAGCCAACATCGCCTCCACAATCACTCGGCCAAAAGGCTCAGGGGCAGTTGAGGTATGGGCGACTAAATCACAACTGGCCATAAGGGCTGGAATATCAGAGCGAAAACCTAAGAAATGGACCCGATCCTGCAAACCATAGTCTTGAATTTGGGCTTGGAGGTGTTGAACATATTCATCTTCGCCAAATAAGGCTTTACCCACCAGTAAAACCCTGACACCTGGGTCAAGATACTGAAGGGCCTCAATCAGGACATCTTGGCCTTTCCAGGGGGAAAAGCGACTAAAGTGTCCGACCCAAAATCCATCTGGAATACCAAACTCAGCCTGTAACTTTTGTCGAAGGGATATCTCCAGTTGATATCTCTGAGGATCGAAGCCATTATAGACAACCTCGATTGTCTCAGCCTTACCACCTGCATCAATAAAGGCCTGCCGGGTAGCTTGGGAGTTGGCAATCACTAAGGTGGCACAAGTATTGGCTAACGTCACAGCAACTTTGCGATTGATCGGACTGAAGTGCTCTGCCGACAAGATATCTCTTAAGTGATAGACCAGGGGTTTTCTAGCCAAGACACTCGCCATCGCACCCACCACCAACGCCTTTTGGGTATTAGCATAAATCAGTTGATAGGCCTGAGCAGTTTTAGCCACTGCCAACACTAGGGGAAGCAGTTGCCTAATGCTCAGCAACCCTTGGACTATGCCGCTCTCTTTAGAAATAGAGGGTGCTTTGTGCTGAATGACTTGCCAAGAGATACCCTCTACGGCTAGCTTCTCGGCAAAAGGTCCTTCCTCAAATAAACACACTAAACTTTGATCTTGAAAATGCTTGGCTACATCCGTTAGAGATAATTCTGCTCCACCTAGTTGTCCACTTTGGTCTAAGAATAGAACCTTCATAGGAGGGCAATCACTGCAAACGTCAGGGATAGGGTAGCAATATTCATCGATTCAAACGGGGGGTTGGAGCAAAATGGTGCGGACCTGAGCCGCAATTTCGGGCCAGTTAAAATTTTCAAAGGCATAATCGTAGCATTCTTGCCGGGTAGGCAAGGCAATCTTCCCTGTCAGCAGTTGGATCAGGTGCTCAGCAATCACCGGCGCTTCAGGGGTTGCTGTAATCAGATTGGGGGTAAAGGGTTTCAAAATTTCGGGCATCCCCCCCACGGGCGTTGTCAACACGGGAGTACCACTGGCAAGAGACTCTAAGATAATCAGGCCAAACCCTTCTAATGCTTGACTCGGAATCACCGTCAGATCGGCAGCTTGATAGGCAACGGGAAGCTGCTCATCCGGGAGATACCCCACTAAGTTCACACGATCGGCTAGCCCTAAGGAGTGGACCTGCTGTTCTAAAGATTCTTTTAGCGGACCTTTCCCAGCAATCGCCAGCCATACCTCTGGTACTTGATTTTGGAGAGTTGCGATCGCACTCACAAGACGATCCAACCCCATTCGATTCACCAAGCGTCGGGGGGAGAACAAAATCACCTTATCCTGAGGCCAGTTCAGATGGGATCTGGCTTCTTGACGAGACTGATTAATGCAAAAGCGATTCGTATCGACACCACCAGGAACCACATGAATTTTATCCCAACTAATATGATATTGCTGGTGCAAAATATTGCCGAAAGCCTGGCTGAGAACAATAAACCGATCACATCGATCATAGACAAATTGTTCAAACCAGCGCTTGGCCTTAACGCCCCAGGTATTGTCTCCTTCTTCCAAGCTTTCCAAAGCCCAAGGGCCATGAAACGTAAAAGTTTTCGGCACTTGAAAGGGTAAATTCGACAACAGCGGCAAGCTATACAAAGAGAAGTGGAGATTAACCGCATTCAGATCCAAAGCCTGACATTGTCTAGAGTTGAGCCAGGTCTCAGCCAATCGTCTGAACAAGGGTCGATCGGCAGCAGAAAGGTTAATGAATTGCGAGTAACGCTGACCAGGAGCACTGGGTACACCAACAGCAGCCAGTTGCACCTGATCTTGCTCAGACAAGTGATGGGTTAACTCATAGACATACCGATTTAACCCCCCTGGCGCATTGGGAAACCAACCCATGCCAATACAAAGAATACGAGCGATTTGAGCGTCTTGTTCTGTCATACAAGGAGATCATACTTCAGGCAACGGCATATGGCATGCCTCCGGCAATACCATCCTCACCCCCATCTACACATCCAGGGCAAAACTCTCTCGAGGATAAATTTGCAAAGCAACATCTTCAACAATGTCAAAAATCTGTTGTCTTTCAGTCAAGGAAAGAGAATTTCGCCTCATTTCGAATATATCTGCACTATTACGATTGAAATCATGGAATTTTCCCTGGTCTGCTTCAGCAGACGAATTCCCTTGGGTCTTTTTTTGGATGTGGCGCTCAATCTGACCAGACCAGGGGAGATTCAAGGTCTGATAGAGCCTTTGAAACGCAGCAATGGGCTGCTCACACAACTCTTCATGGGTGATCAGCAGCCAATCTGGATGTTTTTGGGCCTGAGACAGCAATACTTTGTATATCGCTCGCCAAAAAGAGGCCGCCTCCAGCAGTGGATCGGACGGTTGAGCAAAAAAATCTCGTTCCTTGGCAAAATAGTCTTCAACTAATGCCTGTTGTTGGCCTAGCTGAGATAATTTAGGCCATAAGCTAACGCGTTTATAGCTAGCAATTTGGGAAAGGGGATGTTTCATCAAAATCACAGGTTTAACCCCAAACTGCACGTACAGATATTCAGTCATCAACATGCCAATGGGATCTTTGATTAAAGCTGTGGTGTGCCAAGGATTGAGTTTAGCGAGACGGAGATAAAAAGGACCACGACTTCCCAAGCATTGTTTGACCAGGCGACCCACGGTGTTTTCCCGGGCCGAAATATAAGTTTTCAGTTTAAAATCGTATCGAAAAAGCGATTGTGTTAGGGCATGAAACTGTTGCATCTCTTCCGTATCCAGCGTGGAGCGCAGATAGCGATACCAAATATTGGCATCCGAGAATCCACATTGTGGATTAAACGGTTCATGTATATAGTCGACTTCTCGCGGCAAACTCAGAATCTTGCCAACAAAGGTCGTTCCACTTCGGGGTACACCCGTGACGTAGATCCAATTTTGGATTTGATCAGCTGCAATTTTCATAAATCAGCTGGTCCATACCTGATGACCTGATGCCCCCCCATATCCGCTGTGTCAGGATGGGTCAGCCAAAAATATGGCGTGATGGGAGCACTCATCTGACTATTCAAGAACAGCTTGACGTCTTTTTCGGTTGAGAGCCTGTTCATAGGTCGCGAGTCTAGCTGCAGCAATTTCTTTCCAACTATACCCTTGAGCAGTTGTATAAGCATTTTGGCGAAGTTGGTGTAGTAAAGACCGATCAACAATTAATTGTTCTAAGGCTTTGCCTAAAGCGTCACTATCTCGGGTTGGCACCACCAAGGCATCATAACCATCCCTCACAATTTCCATAGGTCCTGCGGCTGAGGTTGTGACTGGTGCCAAGCCACAGGCCATAGATTCAATTAAGGCTTTGCCAAAGGCTTCGGATATCGTCGGAAATAATTTGATATGATGCCCTGCTAATAGCTCGGGCAAGGATTCAAGGTCGTATCTAGGAATAACGGTAATGCGATCGCAAACCTCCGGATCAAAATCAGCATAAACCGCCTCAGGACTCGGGCATTCGCGACAGCCCGTCCCGAGGAAACTCACCTGCACTTGAGGGTATTGATGCAAAATGCGATTCAAAGCAGGCGTACTATATTGAATCCCCTTACGAGGGATATAGGTTCCCACCTGAGCAATACGAATGATCGAAGATGCCTCTAACGGCGTCGGAGCAAAAGGCAGTCCAAAAAAATGGTCCGGCATCCCATTAGGAAACACATAAACCTGGTCAGCAGGCATGCCGAAATGCGTTGTCACATACTCAGCTTCTTCACGATTGAGTAAAAAAGCAATATCTGCAGTCCGAAATGAAGTCGCCACCTCCCATAAATGGGGACCCCCACGATACAACTTATACTTCCAGCTCAGTTGACGATTGCCTCGGCGAACATCTTCCAAAATTTCTTGTGTTTCTAGATGCTCCAAACCATGACTACGGGTCACTAATAAAGGTTGATGCTGCCGTCTAAAATACTTCAGAGTCCCCCATAACCACCCATCTCCTGTAGACATATCCAACACATCAATATTCAGTTTTTGACATTGCTGAAATAGGTGTAAGGCCACAAATTCTGGAAAGACTAAATCTTTCAGGCCTGGAGGTACTCTAACGGCAACATCATCAAATGAATAGAAATGAACATCATGCCCCTGAGCCTGATAATTTTGACCTAACCGTAAAGTGCTACCTGCAGACCCAGAATTAGGGTCTAAAGGTTCATGGATTGTGAGCAGAATATTCATATCTCGGTAAAACAATGCCTATACATCTGCGGCCTAGCACTATTACACTTTAAGCAAACTGCTCTAAAATCTCATCCATAATATCCATGGAATCGGATCAATTTCAGCAAGTCGCTCATTCTAGAAAGCGTAGTAGAGCTTGTTCTTGGTAATACTTACCTGCAGCTAAACCCATGCCCATAAATCCCCAAAAGATCATCCCACCCGCCGATGGGAAAAGTTGTCCCGTGAAACTCATTGGCAATAGTCCAAGGCAAATCGTTCTTGCTGCCAAGAAAAAAGGATCTTTCTGAGCAGTTCTTTCAATCAATAGTCTGGATACACACAAAACCACGCCAAGGACGTAAAGTAGAGTCCCTAACAAACCAAACCATAGCAACATAGACAAAAAAGAAGTGTCACCATCACTCAGCAATACCAGATCTCGAATCGAGCTCCCGAAACCACTTCCAATCACATTAAATAGCAGCAGATCAAGAACCTGATTATAAGCATCCGCCCTCAAATCTAATGCTCTATCTTCTCCTAATGAACTCAGGGAATCAACGCGTTGAGAAATAACATCATTAAATTCCTCAATAGACAAGAACGCTACAATCAGCACCAGTGCCACACCCAGACCAAAAACAATTTTTGCTTGGTATTTGGGCTTCAAAGAGGTCACATAGACAAACAGGCAGAGTACCAGACAAAACCAGGCTGTTCTAACTCTCGTTAGTAATAAAGTCACCGAAGATAAGGCAAACAGTAAGAAACGGGGTAACTTGATGGGTGGCTTGAACAGCAGTACCATGCCCGCAATCATCGGAAAAGCGAACTGATGAGCTGCCGACATTGTGCTCCAAACCCGAATACCAAAAGGTTCCGGTTTACCTCTAGAGTGCAAGCTGGTGATTTCTAGCCAAAAGCGATCCCAACCGGGAGCGACTACAAATTGATAAATACCGTACACACTCATCACCAATAGGCCAAAGAAAAGAACACGCTCTATAGCTTGTCTATAGGCCGGATAATCGCGCCAGCTCGCAAACAAGTGAAAACCGAATATAACGGGACAAATCCAGTTCAGAATAGACGTGACAATTAAGAAATCTCTCAGTGACTGTTGAGCGAAGCCACTGAGTGTCGCAAAACTAATGACACCCGCACAAAGAACGAAAGGCAATCCACTTTTATTGTAAACACGAGGCAGATCTTTGATAAAAGTAATAACGACAATAAAAGTCACAAAATGAGCTGTTGTATATAGTCCTCCCGTCGTATAATAACCACTTTGAAAATCAATAATACGGCGAATCAACGGGTTTAAAAACCATAGCCATAAAGTATATCCAATATAAAAAACTGGCGCATTAAAATACAAATATACCCCCACTAGGATGGCACCTAACGGGAACAATAGAATCAACAATCTACCAAAGCCTAATACAAGCAAAAAGAGGACGCATAGGCTAAAGCCAAAAATAATTATCCACTCTTTTTTATTTCTTGAAAAATATGAAGTCCCCCCAGACCAATCAGAAATTTCCATAGCAATATATTGATGTTAATCCTTAAATAAAATTTTGATTCAAGCCCCTCCATTCTGTTTACAATTGTGGCCGACAATAATAAATATCGTCCTTGTGCAGACTCAAACCATAATGCTGCCGTTGGTTAAGATCAAATCGTTCTAAATAAGGAATTACAGAAACTTGGAAGCCTGACTGTTCAAGGCGATCTTTATAGTCTGGTCCATACATCCGTACATGATCACTTTGACCGTAGAGGCGAGTTCTCTCGTGAGGATCAGTAATACTCAGGTCCTCCTGGGTGGGTTGTGAGCTCATAGGTACTTGCAATACAGCCCAACCAGAAGGTTTCAGTACTCTAGCAAGCTCCTGCATCGCCGTCCGATCATCTGGAATATGTTCTAAGACATGGGAACAATAAATGATATCGAAGCTATTATTCGGAAACTGGATCTTAGTGAGATCCATTTGAATCATCGCAGGATTGACTAAATCAGCCGTTAAATAGTCAATGGTAGACACCTTTTTAAACTGGTTAACAAAACAATTTTCAGGGGCTATATGCAACATTTTTTTCTGGGTATCAGAAAACAGATCTGTTTCCTCTTGAAAATATTTCCACAGCATTCGATGTCTTTCTAAACTGCCACAGACCGGACAGGTTGCATTGGGTCTTCGTTTAACGCCTGCAGGACCAAGCTTTTTCAAATGTGCATTACATACAGGACAATAATATCGATTCCCAACATTCAAGATGCGTTTAATATATTGCTTGATACGATTTTTGGGACTCATAGGATCAATATAATATTTTCAATAGATCTACATTAATTCTTGTAATCGACAATACACAGATCCCATCTTTATATACTCTGAAAAACATCAAATAAAGCTGTATTTAATTTGTCTATATTAAAGTCTTTTTCTACTCGATGGCGACCTGCTTCTCCCATTTCAGCCCAACCTTGAGGCTCATCAATTAAACAAGCTAATTTTTCTGCTAGTGCTTCAGCATCGTACTCAGGTACTAAGTAGCCCGATATGCCATCATCAACCAATTCTGGAATACCACTATGTTGAGTACTAACAACAGGTAATCCCATAGCCAGTGCTTCCATTAAAGCAACTGGAATTCCTTCTTGATCGCCTTGAGAAGAAGTAACGCTGGGTGCTAACAAAATATGGGCTGAATTCAAGATTTCTAATAATTCATCTTGATGCTTCCATCCTAGTAAATAAATAGAGTCCGTCAGGTTTAACTCAGAAATCAACTGATTAAGTTCATCATATAATTCCCCATTTCCAATCACAGAATAGCGAACGGAATACCCTTGTTTCTTTAAATGAGCAATTGCACGAATACCATACTCGATCCCTTTCTTTTGCACTAAACGTGCAATAGAAACAATTTCAACCTTCCCTTGACCATCATATTTTCGAGGAATAAATGTAAATTTCTGGCAATCAATACCCATATGATGCACAAGAATTTTACTGGGATCACATCCTAATTTTTGCAGTTTTTTCTGCCAATGCTCGCTAATTGGAAGGAGAAACTGACTCTCTAGAAAGAGTGCGTCGTAGGCATCTTCCCCTAATTCAGACAATTTCTGCGTAATATCTCGAGCGTGAAAGGTGGTAACCAATGGACCTTGTAAGGCACCGATATGTCTTAAGTTCATTCCCAGCAGACCGTTATGTCCAAAGTGGCAATGGATGACATCATATTCTTTATTATTTCCTATAAAAGGAATAACTGCATAAAAAAGACGGAATGAGAGGGCTTGATGACCAAACTGATTAAAATCAAGACTTCTAAGTAATAATAAGGGAGCACGATAAAAATTAATAAGAAATAGCCAAAAGGCTGTAATTAGCCTAATAAAGTAATTCTTAGGAAGATTTTTATAGTAGAAAGTATGGTTCAGTAGATTGTAATTAGTCACGTCAGGATGGAGCTTGGCAGTTCTAGATGGCTCATACCCATAAATATCTACTTGGCAGTTTTTTTCAAGCAAGCCTGTAATTTGATTTAAGATAAAAGTTTCCGATAGGCTAGGAAACTCTCCAACTAGATAAGCAATTCTCATTCTAAATATTCTGATATAAATATCTTTTTGATATAAAGTGCATAGTTTTTATAATCACGATGATTTCAACTTAATTATTTTTCTCCATATCCGCTGCCAGAGATACGGTTTGCGGACGGCATCATATTCTCGAATTTTTGGAGTCATAAGATTTTTAAAAATATCGAATGCTCCGCCATTGATAGCTTTCGAGAAGGCATAGTGACTGGTTTGTGCCAATTCAAGTCTAAGCTGATGGATGCGGCGAAATTTAGGTTGAAGTAAAGCCCGCTCGGGCTTTACTCTTTTCTGTGGGCGCCATGTTTTGGCCTGATCTTTCAGATATAGGCGATAGGCCAATCCTTCTCGCCGATGTCGAAGCCCTGCATCTTGAGATTGGGCTACTTGTTGAGGAGAGATCCCATCGAGATACAGGCGACCAGAATCTCTAGCTTGCTGCACAATGGTTTGTAAAATGGGATGCCTAATAACTAAAACATTAGTACCTTGACTATCTTCTACATACTGCGGCAGCCATGCATCGCCAACCGTCATATCTGCCGTCTCAGCCAGAACATCATCACAATAATCACAGGCTTGGTATTTAAAGAATCCGTGCCCCCATAAAAAACCAAAGAATTCATTATTGGGTTTAGTGATAGAAATTTGCTTTCCATCCCTTGCTCCCACGACTTCAATGCCATATCGATTAGCATTCCGTCCGGGCAGCTTTTTTCGAAAGTTAATAGCTTGGATTTGTCCGGGAGGAATGTCACATTGCCATGCAAACATATCTGCGAATTGGGTACTTTTCAGATGACCACAGACTAATCCAATGCAAAACGTGATGCGATCGCACACCAGGTCATCAACCTTTGCCAATAAACGAATTGCTTTAATAAAACAAGGAACACCCACAATGGCATAGCGCCCTGGCTGTTCTCGAATCTGCTGAATCACCTCAGACATTTCGACCGGATAGTATCTTGACTGAGCACCTCGGCGAATCTCTGCTAAGCCCGATGAAATCTGAAATTTGAATAATACATTGCCCTGTTCGGCAGGTTGCTGTTGGACATGAATAACATAGTCAATCAGGTCTTGACGAAATAACTCAGAGAGAATCCAAGTTCCCATACCCCCAGAGCTACCGCTGGCCCGAAAGGCTCCTTCAGCAACATATCCAGCAAAAGTCTCTAGATAATAGCCAATCCGATCGTGGTAAGAGCAAGCATCGCCAAAAGCATCAGCGGCAATAGCATCTTCATTCGCACTACCTTCCCCAAAGGGACAAGTCGATAAAAAAGGTTCAGACTCTTGTTCAGATTGCTGCTGCACATCTCCTCGTTCTGGGAGGGTTGGTGTATACCGACCATAAGCATCCAGGTGCATCGAAACTGGTGAATTGGGTAATGCCGCACACACACCACAACCAACACAATACCCTCCCTCAACCACTGTGCTCATTAAAGTAGACAGCTCATTCTTCCCCGATGGAGCGAGTTCTGACATTAGGATCGTCTCTCCCTAACATTAACCATTCTCATCATCTCTCTGCCTTTCTTGAATTAGGGATAACACATACAAATTAAGACTCCTGTGTGGAAGGGCTAGCAACAAGAACATATCCCAGAGCCATCCTATTAGAAAGATTAAGGCGATTCAAAAAGGTCAAAATAAACTTCTGTTGAAAGAAATAAAACAAACATCGTTGAACCGCCAGAAGAAAGCAATTCCCCACTTTTCGGAAGACCATCGCCATGGGCTTAGGGAAAATCTTGAATATACCTCTAAGGATGACATCCAAAACCTTGGATCCAATATCAATGAGAACACCACAAGCACTGCCATAGTGATCTAACTTAACGATCTCAAACCCACTTTGTTCTGCTAAGTAAGTCAAACCATGAGGAGTGTAACGGTAATAATCAAAGGGCTGTTCATGCAAATGATAAAAGAAAGGAACACTAAGAATTAGATATCCATCTTTAGTAAGAATACGGTTGATTTCACGAAGCAATACTTGAGGATTATGAATATGCTCTAAAACCGAAGTTAGCAACACACAGTTAGCAGATTCACTCTCTAAAGGTAGAGCTTGGTTTAAATCTGCAAAAACATCAATATGACTTTGTCCATGGAAGGTTCCTGGCCAGTCAATACAAGTTACCTGCTGGACATAATCTTTATACCAGATAAAAAAGGGCACATTACCGCATCCTAAATCCACTAAATGCCCGGCAAGATAATTTTGGCAAGTCTTCAGGACCCTCAGCATTTCCAAAGAGATGTAATAACTGCTCGCAGCCACACCCTGAGGGTTAACTCTTATTTTTCCTCCTTTAAAGTGAATTTTGCTAGGTTGCCATGCTTGTGCGTTTTTCATTCTAAGCCAATCCAACTAGGCTAGGAATTTTATCGAAATATAAAGTGTTCCAGTTTGGGGCAGATCGATCATCATTTTCCAAGCAGTCACTCACCCTATCAGGCAACTCAGATAATGTCTCAGCAAATATAATCGAGGACATATCCTTAAACCAATAAATAGCGGAGGTTAACTTATGATCCACTGTTCTCAAAACAATGCAAGGTTTTTGACATAACACCGTAAAAATCAATCCATGATATCGATCAGTAATAACAACATCATGTTCTAAAAATAGCTTGAGAGTTTGATCTAAAATTTCTTCTCGTTGATCTAGTGGGATAGGAGAATCAAGCGTCGTATCATAATAAGTGCAGTCGTAGGGTAACAAACTTGCCATTGTCTGCCGTTGATCATCTGACAAGGCTGATTCATTATCTAAGCGCAGACAGAGAAGAATCTTTGGAGCATTATTTTTATTATCTGGAGATCTCGGCGGTAAAGACAATACAAAATCAGGCATACAAAATGTTTGAGCCTTAGGAAAAAGATCTTGTGCTAAGTCTCCACTATAAGGATCCCGACCAATAACGACTAAATTAGGATGAGATTTATAAATATTCCTAGTAATTTCTTTTTGTATCTTCCCATTTTGGGTTTCACTAAAAAAAATGGTCTGAGGCAAGCTGATGATTTTATTTTGAGGCAAATTCTTAATCAAAAGCCGTCGAATCTTCTCTGACCAAATCCCCCTATCACCAAGATTTCCACCACTATGTAAAAAAACAATATCTTGAGGGTTTAGAAGTCTTTTAAGGGCGGGAAGGTAATAACGAGATTGCTCTTTATCTAATTCAATTACTTCTACCGATGGGAAGCTATTCTCAAGCCATATACGAATCGCAACAGCTTGGGCATGATCACCAATATTTTTGAGTTTAGGAGGTGGGGTTAGAGCATAGAGAATCTTTTTCGTGTTGACCAAATGTTTGTTCTCGGCAAAAAAAGCTATATTCCTAACAATCCAAGTAGGAAAATCGATAGCACGCTGAGTCCGAGTTTTAAGGCTTTTCAATATCGATGCCATAACAAGAAAGAGACCAATAAATATTATTCATTCAAAATAATTCACTCAAATATAGCTATGTTGACTTAGTAGAACTCAATTCATTTTTCATGTTAATCAATTCCTGCAATTTTGATGGTCCCCCCGGGATCAAGAGCCACGCCAACAAATACGTCATCAGGAACAAGATACCGTCAATCAATAAAGCAACCGAAATAGGTAAGGTATTCGACTGCAGAACTAGATTCATACCATAAACCGAGATTGCTGCCACTAAAGATGTCACGGTCGGTCTAAACAAGGTTCTAATCAGTTGACTCAGCCGTAATGGTGTTCCCTGAAAACTATAAACAGCCACTGCAATCAGAAATAGGGGTCTCGTCAAACTGTATGCCAATGCCAGAGCCACAACACCCTGTTGCACACTCACCATAAAGATGAGCGCATTAGCAGTGGCGGAAAATAGTCCCCAACGAAATAGACGGGTAGTTTTCCCTAGGCTTAAAAACGTCCAGCCTGTAGCAACGTTAAATGTGCCAATGAACGCTGCTGGCATTAAACATCGGAAGATAATAACAACATCTGTCCATTTTTCACCCAGAAAGACAAGAATAACCTTATCCGCTGCAATAAATAAAAAACTAACAATTGGCATGCCAATCATCGTAATCAGCCCAATTGCTTTGTAGTAGTACCGGGAATATCTTTGAGGATCCGTTTGTAATCGACTCAAGGCAGGTAAGGCAACGCTTGTAACCGGTGCATTCAGTTGTTGTATCGGCAAGAGTAGTAATCGATAAGCCATCGTATAGAGTCCAAGTTCTCCTGGTCCCCAATACTTACCGATCAAAATATTGTCTAAATTTCTAGACAGAAAGTTAAACACAGTGAAACCTGTCACGCTACTACCAAACGTCAGCATTGACCATGTTCCAGGGGCCCAAGCCGGACGTCCCGGCCGCCAAGGACACAAGAACCATAACAATAATCCATTGCTGACTGCTTGAGTGACTCTCCAAAGAATTAAGGACCAGTAGCCTGCCCCCCAATAAGCAGCCAAGATTCCGACGAACACACTAAAAATGATAGATCCCATTTCAGCTTTCGCAATTGCAGCGAAACACATCTGCCGTTTTAAGAGTGCAGCATGCTGAACACCTAACCCGCTAAAGATAAAGGAGCTAGCTAAGGCCATCATAATGAGTGCTAGACGCGGTTCGGTATAGAACCAAGAAACTAACGGTGCGAGGCCAACAATAACGAGGCTAACGAGAATACTGACACCAAAATTTGCCCAAAACAGGGTGCTAACTTGTTCATGGTTGATCGTTTCGCGTTGAATCGTTGCGGTTGAGAGTCCCAGATCCTTAAATAGGGCAACAAAGTTGACGACCGCAGTCACCATTGCAACCAAACCAAAATCTTCACGTACTAGAAAATGAGCAAGAACGAGAGTCCCACCCGTTTGGACAGTAAATTTAACACCCTGGGCTGCAACAACAATTAGGCCGCCCCGCACAGAACGGCGCTTTAAGTCACCTTGTAATTGTTCTGTACGAAAGTAGTCGTCACGATGCTGGGTCTTCTTAGGATTTGAGTGAGATTTGGGCAATTCAGACTCTTTTCTGTTTTAGACTCAACATAAATAGTTCATAGTTTCCTGAATGCAAATAGGGAATTCCAAAATTAAGATTCGATTACATCAACCTTTTTGATTATCACAGGCTATGACTTCATATATTTGTAATTGGGTATGGAGGATTGAACACCATTAGCCACTAATCCAATTAGATTCAATTTATTCAGAACGCCAATCGCCTGGGTCAGATCAGATCGGGTAACTTTCTCCATCCGGCCAACCATGACCACTCCATCACATCCCATCCCCACAGAGATAGTATCGACTAAACCCAAAACGGGAGGGCTGTCCACAAGAATTAAATCATAACTCTCTTGAAAAGCTTTGAGGATATCTTTCATTCGCTCTAAACTGAGCAGTTTTACAGGATCCGCAGACAGGGGTCCAGCAGTTAAAACATCAATACTTAAATCAGAGGGGGGCAAAGAATTTTGATTTAAAGGACTCTCTGATTCATCCCATCTCATATAGACCCATTGAGGGGTGGCTTGTAATTCTGCTAACGTTGTGTCGCTAGTTAACAAGGTGGATAAGCCTTCATGGTTATTGAGGTCAAACATGTGGTGGAGGCTAGGATGACGAAGATCAGCATCAATCACTAATACTCGTTGATCTAGACGAGCGGCACTAATCGCCAACCCTAAAGCCAGGGTCGACTTTCCTTCCCCAGCACCTGCCGAAGTAATCATTAAGGTTTTATAGGGGTTTTTAGTTTGTAAAAGTTGAATGTTGGTATAGATCAAATCCAACGATTCTCGGAGAGGCTGCCATTGAAAAAGTTCGGGCGTAGTTAAACTGGGATTCTGAGTTGGATTAAAAGGCAAAATCAGAGCGTCCCTCATTTCCGAAACAGATAATTCTGGGATAGCGCCTAACAATGGGAGAGGAAACTTATTCTTCAGATCATCAGATTGATGGAGTTTGTCATCTATCGCATCACGCACAAAAGCAGCAATACCACCAACAAACAGTCCCACGACCGTTCCTAACAATAGATTTCGTCTAACATTAGGACTAATTTGTATACCTAGCTGTGGAGCTTCAACCACTTTCCAGTCAAACCCACCTCGAGCTATTTCTAGCCCCAATTCTTGTCGGGCTTCTAGTAGCTTCTGTAAAGTTTCTCGACGAGTAGAGACCTCGGGCTGCAGACGATTAAACTGAGCCATCAACTCTGGATATTTCTGCAGTTCAGCAGATAGCTTTGCCTCTGTTTGAGCAAGGCTGCGATCTCGGGCTTTAAGACTGCCTAATGATTTCTGAAGTTCAGTCAGCTGACTCACTAGAGCCAAATCATTTCTACCTAACTGACCATTACTCAGTTGAACAGCCCCTTGAGGCAACTGAGCAGACTCATTACCAACGACTCGCCCCACCTCTTGCTCCAGTAAAGCCAACTGATCCTGACGTTGACTCACGAGGTTGACAATGTCAGGATGATCTGAAGTCAGAGTTTGTTGTTTCTGAGCTAGCTCTAGTTCAGTCTGCTGAATCTGGTTCAATAGCGACTGGTACCTCGAAGATTCGCTCAGACGCGCTGACGTTCGAGCCTGGGTAGGTGACAGCTGAATTTGTCGCTGAACACTAGTGTAACTCGCATAGGTTTCTCGATACTGGGCGTCCAGAGCCTGGCGCTCAGTTTTAATCCGTTCAAGAGCAGCAGACGCAGTTTGTGCCTGAGTCGCAGGATCAATGGTATTGGTTCCGCTTCGGAACGCTTTGAGAGACGCTTCAGCTTCTAATACGCTGCGACGGACCTCTGGCAATTGTTTATCAATAAAAGCTAATCCCTTAGAAAGTCTTAGCTTTTGCTGCTCGAGATTATAAATTTGGTAAACCGACAGTAGGGTTTCTAGTAGTTGCTGTGCTTTCTCCGGATCAGAGCTGATGTAACTGGCAGCCAGGACTTTAGTTGCAACTTTCCCTTTCCCGTTTCTATCAGGGCCATAAATTGGGTTAAAGGACAAAGACGCCCGCAGCTCATCAATCGTAATATCGGGATACGCAGGTTGCAATCGTTCCACAGCCTTAGAAAGGACTTCAGAACCTGTGAGGACTTGAAGCTGAGTGGTGGTGTCGACTTGCACATTCGAATCAGCAAAATCGTTCTGCGGCGCTCTATTACCCCGTGTTTGGGGCTTAGATTGATAATTAGACTCTACCAAAATCTGCATGGAGCTTTCGTAGAGAGGTTGAGTTTTTAAAGTTAAAAAAATAGCGCCTACTAAGGTTCCAACAAATGCACCAATAAACCAGAATTTTCTCCTTACCAAAATGGAGAGGAGCTGCCCATATCCCCAATCTGCCTCAATATCTTGGGCAACTAAAACTTCTCGTTGCGCTAGCTTATTAGGTACTTTATATAAACTGCTTTCAGCCACGATAATTTGTTTTAACTTACAGAAGGGACAAAAGAGATAGAACTACTAAATTGAGAAGGATAGACTTGATTTATAATTTGATGAATTTTTTCAAAAAATACTTGTTCTGAGAATTGGGATAGGGCATGGTTACGGATATGGTGGTAATCCCACTGAACTTGTTGCGATCGCACCAACGCTGCCTGCAATGCAGGTGCAGTTTGTTGGTGGAAGAAAATACCCGTTTTACCCGGAATCTGGGTATCCAGAACACCACCCGCACCATAAGAAACCACAGGTGTTCCGCTAGCATTGGCTTCAACAGGCACTAGACCATAATCCTCAAGGGCAGCGACAACAACAGCGCGCGCTTGAGACATTAAATGACAGCGTTCTGCATCCGATATATACCCTAGCAATTGAATATTAGAGTGAGCGCGCTGCTCTAAATTCTGTCGTTCTGGACCATCTCCCATAATTTTGAGGGGCCAGCCCAGCTGATTAAAGGCATCGACAATGATATCAACACGCTTATATCCTAGCAATCGAGCCGAGACTAAATAGAAATCTTCCTTTCGATCTGAGAAAGTAAACTTACTATTATCGATAGGATAATTTACAACAATTGCCTCTTTCCTATACGTTTTGTGGATGCGGCGCGCTACCTCAGTGGAATTAGCTATATATAAATCTGGTTCTTGAGCGTAGGCAAAGTCTGCCTTTCTCATCACTTGGAACATCTTCTCAATAAATGGATACAAGTGTTGATAGTCTGCATACTCTCGCAGGTAAGTTTGTGTATCCCACAGGAAACGAGTGATGTTATGACAGAAACAGATATGTTTAGCATCTGATCTTGTACGAACGGCCTTAGCAAAACTAGTGCTGCTACTAATGATCAGATCATACTCCTGTAAGTTCAGTGCTCTAAAAGCGGGATAGTAGAATGGAGCCAACAACCTAAAATACTTGGTTGCACCAGGAATCTTTTGCAATAGGGTGGTGTGAACAAGACGATCGCCTAGTTCAATCGTACGTTTTGGGTCATACAAGGATGTGAAGATATCAGCACTTGGAAAGTGACGGCACAGCAATTCAAAAACGCGTTCAGCACCCCCTCGCTGGGTAAGATAGTCATGAACTAGGGCAATTTTCATAATTCGATCGTAATTGAGCAGCTACCTTACTGGAATTTCCTATTCGGCGATGAGACATGAAGTGAGTTGCCAAGAGCACGCATGAACATACCATAAGTCATACAAGGTATCTACCCATAAAAATACCTCAGAACATTTAAAGCGTTGTCTTATCAAGATTGCATAAGGCAGTCTACTTACCTAAAACAGTCGTTACCATATTCATGATTTTTTACAATTTCGCGATACCAACTCTGATTTTAAGAAGACAGGAATCAATGACTCTAAGCATTAGAGCCAAATATCACGTTTTTTTGACGTCACAAACAGAGATAACTCAGGATATCTAAAACAGGTGAAACTCTGGAGAACATAGCTTTCTTTTCAGCAAACTTGCTCTACCAATGAAGTTTCAGTATAACTTGACATTTTTACCCTGACCAGGTAGAGTCACTCATTTTTTCCAGAAAAAATGTCATCGGTAGTTCTGGGCCTGGGTTTCAAACATAGATGCATAGACACCATCTAGATCAAGTAAGGATTTATGGCTGCCTTCCTCAATCATTCTGCCTTGAGACATAACGTAAATATAGTCAGCCATCTTAACTGTAGATAAACGGTGACTAATAAGAATGGCTGATTGATTATGGATGAGTTTACGAAACTGCTGAAATACCTCATATTCAGCCTTAGGGTCCATAGCGCTAGTAGGTTCGTCTAGAACAATCACTTGAGAGTCCCGCAAAAACGCCCGTGCTAGAGCAATTTTCTGCCATTGACCAATGCTGAGTTCTTCTCCTTGATCGAACATTTTTCCTAACACCGTATCATAGCCTTGAGGCAGGGAATTGATGACTCGATCTGCGCCTGATACTTGAGCAGCAGTTACAATCTTTCGATCATCTGGAGGGGTATTGATATTGCCTAGGCGAATATTATCTCGGGCAGTGAAATGGTATTTTGCATAGTCTTGGAAAATAACGCTGATATGATTTCTCAAATCACTGGTATTAAAGCTTTTGAGATCAATGCCATCAATGGTGATACTGCCTGCAGTAGGGTCATAGAGACGACACAACAGTTTGATCAAGGTTGTTTTACCTGATCCATTTTCACCCACTAAAGCAATAACTTGACCAGGCTGTAGTTTTAGAGAAATGTTCTCTAGGGCTTGACGTTCCGTCGTCGCATACTGAAAGCTCACATTATCAAAAACAACTCCCGTGCCTAAAGCAGAAGGAAAAGCATGTGGAACTTCGGGTTCTTGCAAACGAGACTTTAGATCTAAAAAATCATATAAATATGCTAGGAACAAATTGTCTTCATAGAGTCCTGACAGGCTACCCAATAGCCCCTTTAAACTATTTTGCCCTTTTTGTAGTGCTTGATAGTAGAGAACTAAATCCCCTAACTTTAAAGTTCCAATAATTGTTTGTTGGACCAAAAACACAAAAATCGCAAAGACAAACATCCCTGCAGTCGCTTGGGCTGCAAAAAAGGCAAAAGACCGCTTAGAGACAATTCGTACTTTTTCTTGATAGATCTGTTCTCGGATCTGAGAGTAATTATCTTTAAAGTGATGTCCTAGATTGAACAGACGAATTTCTTTTGCGAACAGATCAGTCGTTTGTAGCCACCCCAGATATATGGCCTGCCGCTCCAGTTGAGTCCGCCGCTTCTTCCAGTGGTACATCACCCCTGCAAATTTCACCCGAACTAAAACAGCAGGAATAGCAGCAACTATCAGCACTCCCACAATGCCCCAATGCAGTGCGAATAATAATCCCACCATTGCAATGAGAGAGATCGAATTTTGGCCTGTCTGGGCCAATCGGTCTAAGATACGAGGCGGACGATAGGGGGCTTCTTGTTGGGCTCTTTGCAATGCATCATAGTATTCAGAATTTTCGTAGTACTCTAAATCAGCCGAAATTGATTTGGTATGAATGATACTCTGCATGTAATCTGTCACACGCTGGGCATGAGCAATGGTTACTAGCTCTGACAGAGAGGCAGATAGTGTTGTGGCAATGGTAAGCCCCGCAGCAATCATAAGCAACGGCACAATATCTTGCATCGCTGTGGTCCGATCAGCAAGAGCAAAGCTGGCGGTTACCTGATCTACAATCAGTTTGGTCATATAAATTGAAAACAGGGGCAAACTTCCCTGAACAATCACTAAACCAATCCGCGCCAATGTCCAGTAAGGGCTACTTTTCCAAACTAGTTGCAAAGCAGGAATAAAGTGCAGCGTCTTTTTCAGCCTTGCTTTTATCGATCCTAAAAACATAAATACGGTCAGCTAAAAATGCCTAGTGCCATGCTCATAATCTGAATTCTAAGAAACAGATCGCAAGAGAACTATCCAACAATGTTACTTAGGCATAAATGATTCAGGGCTAGAACCCAATTTCTTTTGAGGTCAAGGGCTTGACCGATAGCTTTATCCAGGCAGCGCAGGAGCAGGACAATACAGGAGTTGATCTACTTCCCCATCCATCGCTCATCTAAATCATAAAACTACATTGCTCAGGAGGTGAGAGTAAAGTGCTGAGAGTATATTCACAAATACGATTGACGCTTACATATTGACATCAAAAAACATAGAGTAAGCCCAAAAAAGACTGTTCTCTATGCTTTAGGAACTATATTTTTGCAGCCAAAAGCTGCAAATGATGACTATGATGTTACGTCATCAAGATCACCAGCAGGAATACTACCGAAAGGGACATCTACTGTACTCACGCCTGCTGCATTTTTGGTCATATTCTCAACACTCCCATAAACTTTCAGTTGGGGTGCGTCATAGGTTCTTTTCATAGTCTTGGTTTTACTCCTGAAGCAATGTTATTTAAGGCTGTTTTAGCTTGTATATATCAAAATATATACAAGGCTACAGCATTGAGATTTGTCAATCTGGGTATTTTACCCCCCAAGTCAGCGATGAAAAAAGTTTCAAGCACAACTATAGTGAGTCCTATCATAGCAGTTCTTTTTAAAATGAGGACTTTGCTAAGAAAACACAACTTTCATCAAAATGATATTAAAGACCGAGTTCAAATCAATACAAGAATTTCGGGGAATCTATAAGTTTAGATTAAGCTTCTTATACAATTTTTCCACTACTTGGAGTTGAAGTCCACATGTTGCAGCCATAGCGAGAGGTTAACTGCTTGCCAAATAAGCATTGCATCATCATCTAGTTCTTGTGCGGTCGCTGCTCGCTCAAATACCAGTTGCAGCCCCTCTCGATCAATAAATTTTAATAGTTCGTCTTTGGGGTTGAGAAGGGTCTCACGGATGAGTTCAGTTTCATATTTGTAAAGTGTATGATCAAATGCTATGCCAAGATTTCCTTTACCTGGACGCCATTGTATTAGAGGGGGCAAAATTCCCTCCATGCCCCGGCGAATGATCATTCGCGTCCAGCCATTCTGCATTTTTTGCGTTTCAGGTAGGGACACACAAAATTCGACTAGCCGCTTATCCCAAAATGGCAATCGTAGTTCAAGTTGGCAAGCGGCTGCGGTTCTATCCATGATTTCTAAGGTAGAGGACGCCAACCCGGAGGTGACATCCGCAATATGTTCATGGCGTTGTGACGGCTGATAGCCAAAACGTTCTTGACGTAATTGCCAATATCGAGTTTCTATATCTTGGCGGCCAATATAGTGGGGGTTGAGGGGCATTGGCCAAGGCCGTTTTTTGGGGGAGGCCTTGAAATGAGCAGAATTGATCCGTAATTGTTTGAACTTACGAATCAGTTTCATAAGTTTGGTTTTCTTGAGAACTGGCACAACCCCGAACTTATAAAAATAGGACCAATACAGGGGCCAAAAAGCATGATGAAAGCTTTTAGCAAAGCCCCACATTTCTCGAAATAATTTCAGCCATCGTCCTGATCTGGCCAGGGTTTTTAAGTACCCAATCCCATGGGAAACAGTAACATCACCATCAAAACCATCTAGCAGTATTCTGACGGATTGTTGTTGCGCCAGATGATAGAGTGCCCGTGTTAAATGCAAGTTGGAGGCAAACAGAGGTTCATCTTGCTGGGCAATCACCTGTTGATAATCTGTCCAAGGTCCAAATTGATCGCCTTGGATGGCATGATTGTCGATGTCATATTGGTTGACGACAGCGTTGATATAGTCCTGTTC
>CALDHF010000018.1 GCA_937941595.1 uncultured Acaryochloris sp.
CCCTTTCCCCTCCACAGCGAACTATAAGCAAGCAACTCACATTAGCTAAGTGACCTCAGCCTCAGTTTTAATTCCTCAACTTAAGCCGCATCTAAAGGAATATTGATCATGACGCCGCCCATGACATCGTCCATTTTGAAAACCTTATCGGGATAGCGTTCTTTATGAATCGGATGAGTGTTATGGCAAGTAATACAGGCTTCAGCCACCGCCTTATCGGGATAGAGTGCCGAGAAATATTTCTTACTGCCGACTTCCTGCATCTCTTTGTAAGGTTCACCCGTCTTAATCACTGCATCCATCGCCTTTTTCTCAAACTCATTTTTGGGACCTTGGGCATCGTTAATGTACCAAGGTGAGATCAAATTGTAGGTAAACGCCCCGTCTTCAGACGCAATTTCAGACCCTAGGCGAAACATCTGGGCAGGTAAAGGAATCCCATTGCTGTTTTCCCAAGCCTCTGTTGCTTCGATATCGAGTACCCCCTTTTCCTTGGGCTTACCCTCCAATTTTTTAGCTCGGTTAACAACATGCTTGGTGTAGGCTGTTCGGTCAGAGGCCAAAGCAGTATGAATATAATCGGCAACTAATTCAGGTTTAATGCCACCCGTTGCCTGGGATTCAGCTCCCCCACTACAGGCCACGGCGGTGAAACAAATGGCTGCAGCTAGGGTCAAAAAGGCCAGGGTACGGGCATGCAAAATTCGCATTCCTTTTCGGATCAATTTCATCTTGTGTCTCCTCTCAATGACATCTATCTGATTCTTTGACTTGAACATGGACTACTCAGATGTGGGATTACCCGACCGTTGCTTTTCTAGAGCCTGCACCATCTTGAGCGTGTCCATCAACAGGGTGGGCGGTCGGGCAAAATTAGACTCCACCAAGTCGTCATCAAAAATGCTGTTGTAGGCAAATTCCATGCCGTGGCAATTCATACAGACCTCTTTGACCATGCGATCTTGCGGCAGTAACGTAAACGTATTGTTGTGATTGACAACCACCGTCCCCGACTCTGTGGTTTGGCGAGGCAAATGGCAGGTGGCACAGGTCGTCGAAGCAGTGGAAGGTCGGGGCAAAGTGCCTTCTTCCAGCAACAATTGGGCATGTTTGGAGTTTTTGTAATTCAGAGAATGGGAGTCCTTGTGGCAGGTGAGACAAGCATCCACTGAAGCAGGTAAAGTTTTCACTGAATGGACGTCATGGCAAGCATTACAGTTCATCTGCTTATTGTGAGCCGCAGCCTGCATCGGCAGATGGGCCAAGCTAGGGGTTAAGGCCGTTTGGCCTTCCAACAGGCGAATGCCATGTTTCCCCAATAAGAAGGTATCGACTGCCCCCTCGTGGCAAGATTTACAGCTCTCTTGAGTGGGGCTCTGGAGAACCTGCGGGGAGGGCTTCTGCTGATGACAACTAGAGCAATTCACATTTGCAGTAGCATGAGCACTTTGCTGCCAGCGCTCATTAATCCCTTGGAGTTGAGCCTGATCTATCGCCCATGCAGGGGCAAGGGTACAGCTCCAGAACAGCATAATCAGCACCACCACCCGCTGTCTCATACCGACCCCCCTATAAATTCCTCGCCTAAATCAGGTGGGGGAGGAGCACTAAGCTTTGGTGTCAACACCCGCTCAGGGAGCGTCGGCTTGGGCAGCATATCCGGCTGCCCCAGATTTTGCCGCAGAAAACCCGTGGAAATCGCTCGATGATCATGGAAGTTGTGACACCCTGCTGTCCAACATCCATCTGGAGAAAAATCAGTGTGACTGGCTAAATCCCCCTCCACAATCCCCTCATGACAAATCATGCAGAGATCGGGTTTGAGGTGCACACTGCGGTCGAATATATGGACATGCTCGTTATGACAGGTCGTGCAGGTTAACACCTCTAGTTTTTCTAATTCAGCAGCCCACCGTAGATCATTAAACTTCTTAGGGCCATGGGCATCTGTTGCCATTTCTGCCTGATGACAACGCAAACACGTTTCATTACTCACAGGCTTAAAGCCCTCATGACAGGAAGCACAAGAAGCTTCAAACAAGATATGGCCATTGGACGTCACACCGGGTAAAAAGAGCGTCTTATGATCTAAGGCAAAGGCAGCCCCCAACCACCCCATTAGTAATAAACACAGAGCAATCACTGTATTTCTGACATTGAAAAAGGTTGAAACCCGAAACAAAGATCTTTGCGTCTTGGCCACTACAATTGCCTTTGCCCTAGACCAACAAGAGGGCAAGAATCACAGCGATGATTCCACCCCCAGCCAAGCCCAATAGCAACCCAGTCGGACGATCATCTCCAACAATCTCCTGGGTAGAACTACTCGCTAGCTCAGTCGGAACCATGGGAGCAGGGGTCGAAGTCAGGCTGAGATCTGAGTCCGAATACTCTGCACCTTCGAGCATAATTGTCGTAATTGCACCATAGGCATCCACCCAAGCTTGCTGCACATCGTCGGTCCACTCTGTGCCCAAATACTCTGCAAAGGTTTTGAGTAAGGTATTCCCTACTAAGGGATAGTGTTCCGGTAAAGCTCCATACTGGACATGGCGTGCTCCTAAACCTTTCAAAGCACCGCCAAGAACATCTGGCTTACGCAGATTCTCAATGACTAGGACCAAGGATTGTAAAAGCTTTTTGCCCTGTTTGGCCATATCGGTTTCCTTAAACAATGGCTTGGCCTGAGGATAATCTGTAAACAAGTTGTCATAGAAGCTGACAACAAATGCATCTGCTTGTGGCTTAACTTTCTCGAAGCTATTCTCCAGCTTCTCAACTTGCAAAGACATGTGTTCTCCTTAGCGAGAAATCGTTAAATTTTTCCGATTTTTATAAATAAATGAGCATCAAAACTATAATCAGTTTGTCTTCAGTCAAAATCTATATAGTCTCAGCTCAGGACAAGCTGAAATTCTTATTCTTGCGTAGACTGAAACCTGAATTCTTCCGTAAAAGTGCTTCAAAAATGGCCGTAACCGATTATGTGGATAGGAAACATAAGATTGTGAACTCTATATTTCCAATAATTCAAAAAAGGATTAATACTGGAAAATCAATTATTCAGATCTAGTAAAAGCCAGACATACTTTTTATCGGGAACATAGA
>CALDHF010000019.1 GCA_937941595.1 uncultured Acaryochloris sp.
CAATATAACACCGAAATCACCCTTTCTGACAACCCATTTGAAATTGCCTTAATATCTCGCGCAAATTCCCACACAAACCCTTACCTAGAATAGACTTCAAGGAATAAAAGTAATTTCATTCTTGTCTTCAAGAATGTTCATGTGTTTGGGAACAAGGTAGTTTGATGTTGAAACCATCTACTGGGCATCCCCATTGAAACAAGCAAAATTGCCCAGAAGATATCTTGTCACCGTGATTTCAGGTTCAAGATGGCGTCAGAGTACCCAAGGACTATCTGGATGCACCGCTAAAAACAACAAATACCAACAGCATGTAACCAATACTGTTGGTATTCCAAGATAGAGTTCAGGTTGAAGATAAGTCTGGAATAGTTATCGACACAAACCCCAGCACTGATTTATTCACTGCTATCTGAATGGGGGCGAATACAATAAACCACCTTGAGTCCAAAGTTGGTTTTGACCTCTTGGCAGGTTCAGCTCAGTTGTGGGGCCTAAGTTGCGATCATAAATTTCGCCATAATTGCCCACGTGCTTGACCACCCGTGCTGCAAAATCTGGAGTCAGACCTAAGCTTTTACCTAATTCATCTTCCGTACCTAAGAATCGTTTGATCACTGGATCTTCATTGCTGGCAAAGGAATCTAGGTTGCCTTGTTTAATCCCTAACTCCTCCGCTTCAATGGTGGCGTTCACAACCCAACGCACCACATCGGCCCACTGGGCATCACCATCGGCGACGGCAGGGGCTAGGGGTTCTTTGGACATGACGTCATCCAAAACAATATGGCTCTTAGGATCAGGTAAAGCTGTTCTCCGAGACACAAGCTGTGAACGGTCCGAGGTTACCCCATCACAACGGCCTTCAGCATAGGCTGCATAGGCCAAATTGATATCATCAAATACGACGGGCTTATAGGTTACCTTTAGTTTGCGCATCTGATCGGCTAGATTTTTTTCGTTTGTGGTGCCCGTTTGGGTGCAGATCGTCCGATTTTGGAAGTCTTTGAGGGTTTTGAGTCCACTCGCAGATTTGACCATCATGCCTTGACCATCGTAGAAAACTACGGGTGCGAAGGCCATCCCTACGGAACTATCTCGATCTAGGGTCCAGGTGGTATTCCGGCTGAGAACATCAACTTCGCCTGTTTGAACAGCGGTAAAGCGCTCTTTGGCATTCAGTTGGCGATATTCAACAGCCTCTGGATCATCAAATAACGCGGCTGCGATCGCGCGGCAAATATCGACATCTAATCCTGAATAGTTACTTTGCTCATCCACAAAACTGAACCCAGGCAGCTCACCGCTGACACCACAGCGAACCTTTTCTTGATTCAACACTTTCTGGAGTCGACCGCCAGTCTTAGCCGAATTCTCTGTCCCAGACTGCTCAGAAGAACAGCTTGCCAGAGATAAGGCAACCAGAAGACTCGCACAGAGCAAAGGAATTTTTCTAATCATGAGTTGTATCGTTTTGATTTCCTACAGAGTTAAAAGAGATAAAGCTATTCATTTTGATCTTTCATCAGGGTACAACCCTGATCTAAAAGTTCAGTGGCAATGATCATTGACAAGCGATCTAACTCGAATATTCTTCTTTTCGCTTGTATTGCGAGATTTAGGGAAGCGGTGCAAACACCACTGGAAATTTAGTGTTTCCTTTGGAGGAAATAATCTTCACCAGTTGGGTGCGTTGATTGCGATCACCAGACCGGAGGAATCGCACCGTCCCCGAGGCCCCTTCTGCCGCAAACCCAGGACTAACTAGAGCAGCCTGGACACCCTGACGATCCTGGGCTTCTTTGAGGGCCTGAATTAAGGCTTGAGACGCATCGTAGGTCATCGCGGTTCGCCAACTCACGTCTCCTCCCCACAACTGACGGGACATTTTAGGAAAGTCGGCGGTGGGATCTGCGGCGATATGCCAGGGAACTGCTAGAACCATCCCTGTCGCGTCCGATCCGCCTTCTTCCAAAGTATTAGAACGATAAGGACTATCGCCCCCCAACATCGGTAATCGTCCCCGATTTTCTTTAATCACTTCAAAGGTCTGACCTAAAGTGGCTGAATTGGGAAGTAGAGCCAAGACTTCTGCGCCCTGTTGTTGAGCCTGCTCATAGACGTCTGCCGCCGTAAAGTTTGAATCATTCAGATCGAATTCTCTGACAACTTCTCCACCATTACTGAACAGAGATTCGGTGAATACATCTCGCAGAGACTTACTATAACCACTGTCACCATTAAAGAACACAGCAGCCTTCTCTTTCTTCAGTCCTTCGACCATATACCGGGCTAAGGCTTTGCCCGTAAAGTTATCACTAGGAACAGTGCGAAAAATATATTTGCCCGCTTGGGAAAGCCCCGTAGAGGTACTGGTAGGCGAAATCATCACCAAGCCTTCTTTTTCGTAGACCTCCGCCGCAGCGAGAGAGGCCCCACTGCCAAAATGACCAATGACACCCAACACATCCGATTGCTCAACCAGGATCTGGGCAGCTTTAGCGGTACTTTCAGGTTCATTAGTTTCAGTAATCACCGCGACTCGAAGGGGCACCCCGTTAATCCCACCCGCCTCATTCACTTCTTTCTGAGCCTGAGCAATGCCTCGCAATAGTTCTTTAGCGGCATTTTTGGTCCCTGGATCATCTGCACTGTAAGGAATTGAGATGGCAATCGTGTAGGATTCATCATCACCAATCTGGGCATTATTCAGATACACCAAGGCTTCTGGATCGTTTCTCTTAGCTTGCAAAGACGCTTCTAAGGATTGAATAGCTGAGTCGTAATCCCCGTTCGCGATCGCAGCAATCGCTTCTTTTTTATCTGCATTCCCATCCTCTGCGATCAACAAAACATCCCCCGTACTCAGACGCTCTGGCTCTGACGAGTCTAGGGTCTCTATCTTTCCTGACGTTCCCGTCTTTTCCCCCATAAACTGACTGGTTAACCACAAACCACCCCCTAGCAATCCCAACGCAACCAGGATCCCCAACGCAATTTTGCCTGGATTGAGGGGAAACAGCCCCCCACTTTGCTGGGGCTGCGCAGTCAGCGGCGGTTGGCTCGCTGCCGGAGGGACCGGAGATGGTCCGGGTTGTGGCGTAATCGGGGGTTGACCTGGCCCCGTGACATTTTGAGGAGACGTAGGCACCACAACGGGGGCAGGGGGTGCTGTGTTCACAGGTGACGACGGACTGGCCAGAACGGGAGCAGGGTTGATCGGTGCAGTCGAGACGATCGTTTGGGGTAAGCTCTGGCCTTGATTTAAGGCCTCAATGACTTCTGCTGCCGTCTTATAGCGCTGATTGGGGGTCGGTTCCAATAAACGCTCAAGCACCGTTTCTAACTCTGGATCTACCTTCACGAAGGGTTGCCATTGCCATCGGTTGGAATAAGCATCGAAGATCTCGACCGGGTTTAACTTCCCTGTTAGCAATACCAATGCCGTGACCCCTAAAGAATAAAGATCCGTAGAAGCGTAAACCGCTCGCCCTGCCATTTGTTCGGGTGGGGCAAATCCAGCAGAGAAAACCCCCGTTGAAGATCCCATCGTTGCTCCAGAAGCAGACCCTTGAGCCACCTGCTTCACTGTGCCAAAATCCAGAAGAAAATATTGGCCATTGTCATGGCGCATGATATTGGAAGGCTTCACATCTCGATGAATGGCCCCATTTTCATGAACGAACTGCAAGATTCCGAGCATGGAACGCATCACTTCCACGGTTTCGGCTTCAGAAAACGGACCTTGCTCCGTCACTAGTTCTTCTAGAGTTTTACCTTGAATATATTCTTGAACTAAATAGAAAAACTGGTCGGTTTCCCCATTCAAGACATTATTGGCCCGCAAAGGAAAGAACGCCAATAGGCGGGGAATCTGGGGATGCTGCGCGCCTAAACGCTCTAGAACTTCGGCCTCACGGTCGAAAAGATTAAGGGCAATCTCCATCTGCTGGGCGGTTAAATCAGGCGGTGGCTGGAATTGCTTGACGACACAGGCATGGTTGGCAGGGGTTCTGCGATCGCTAGCAAGATACGCCGCTCCAAACCCCCCTTGTCCCAAAAGCTTAATGGGCAGATAGCGACCATCTAAGATCAGCTGCATGCCACAACTACTGCAATATTTTTGTTGAACCGTCTTCAGGGTTTGCTTATCATCTAAATCCGAGAAAAAATTGCGGGGGTTGGTACAGCCGGGTCGAGTGCAAGTAATTTCCATTCGCTTAGTTCAGTTCCATGACACTTTAATCACTATCGTTTCGCTAAAATTTTTCCCAACGCAGAAGATGCCCCCCTTTAGATTTTGCACAATAACATTCGTCTCTGAAACCCAGGCCAAAAAACGATAAAGGTTGCCTTAGCAGGGGTCTGCTTTCATGACCATTGGTGCAGGTAGTTCGTGCATACCAATAACACTAATACTGGATTAACACTGGATCACTGACTTTTTAGGGATTCTATTTGCCCCTTTAACATACATAAACTAATCCCCCTGTGTAACCGTAAACAACGCTTTCAGGCAACACCAACGGCCCTGAACTTCAATCTAAATTAGCCGGTACATCGTTCCAGGACTCGATGAATTCTGCCAATAAACAAGGGCAATGTCAGTGAGCAAGATCATTGCAGTAGACAAGCCTGAACTAAGTCTTCAGCGCCTCCTGGGAGCGTGACGATGGGCATATTCAAGATTGTGGATAATTCTGCCACAGTCATGTCATCGAGAAACTGAGTCGTCCCGTATTTCAGCATCAAGGACGGCAGCAATACAGCATCGCCCAAAGGTTTTCCGTGCAGACCCTGGACAATATCTTGTCCAGTTAATAATCCGGTCACCGTCATTGTTTGTCCCCAATACTCACTGCGTAATGGGGCTAAACCAACCGTTAATCCTTGAACTTGATTTAAGCGATGCAAAATAGGTTGAAACGCTTTCTCTACCGTATTTCCTACAACCCAGGTGAGGGTTCGAGCTGCCTCTATCTGGGTAGGCAACTGGTGGGCCGCCTGTTCAAACTGCTGCAAAAACTGACGGATTGACCCTACACCATTATCAATTTGGGGATAATTTTCATAATGACTCGCGGAAGGTAAGTCCTGCCCCGCAATTAAAAACCATTCATCTGCTAGCCAAGCAAAGGTGGTACCAAACGCTTGTTGATACTGGTTTTGTAGATGTTGTACTTGCGCTATTACCTGCACAGCATCTATTGGCGTCACTGGCTTGAGATCATCATCAGACGGGCGAAAGCGGGTAAGTCCCACGGGCACAACTGCAACTGATGCCACTGCCGGGACGTCGGCGTGATGGAATTGGGCGAGGTCTGTTAAAGTTTGCTCAAGAATGGCCCCATCATTAATACCTGGACACACAACAACCTGGGCATGAACTTGCAGTCGCCGCTCTTGAAACCACTGCAATTGCTTAAGGATTTGCCCCCCTCGGGGATTTTGCAAAAGCCGATTACGCACTGGGGGATGGGTAGCATGGACAGACACATATAGTGGCGATAAGCGCATAGCCTCAATCCGCTGCCACTCCCGCGGGGGCAGATTGGTCAGGGTTAAGTAGCTGCCATACAAAAAACTGAGCCGATAATCATCGTCTTTGAGATAGAGGCTAGAACGCAATCCAGACGGTTTTTGGTCAATAAAACAAAACGGACAGTGATTATTACACTGAATCAATCCATCGAATAGGGCGGTTTCAAACTCTAAACCCAGAGCAGCATCAAAGTCCTTCTCTATGTCTACTTGATGAGGCCGCCCTGCCGTATCAAGCACCTCTAAAGTCAGAAACTCGTCGGCACAGAGAAATTGGTAGTCAATGAGATCCCGCGGTGATTCGCCATTGATCGCAACGAGGCGATCACCCGGCTCAAAACCAACCTCATCCGCAATCGAGTTAGGGATAACGGCTGTAATTAAGGCAGGTTGAATGGAATTATTACTCATGATCTATGGAAATGTATCAGATCCCTTACTCCCATAATCTGGCGGGTATGCACTGAGGATGCTACTAGATCTTAGCGCCCAATACACTTGCCAACAGTGCTTGCTGAGTATGTAACCGATTTTCAGCTTGGTCCCAAACCCGTGATTGCGATCCTTCTAAAACATCGGTCGTAATTTCTTCACCTCGATGGGCAGGCAGACAGTGGAGCACGATGGCCTGGGCATCTGCTTGGGCGAGCAAAGTGGCGTTGACCTGATAGGGCTGAAAAATTGGAATGCGATTATCAGCCAAATCTTCTTGGCCCATACTGGCCCACACATCCGTATAGAGGGCATGGGCTCCGGCAACAGCTTCGGCAGGGTCGGTGGTGACCAATACGGAACTGCGATCGCCTGCCAATACCTGAGCTTTCTCCACAAACTCTGGCAGGGGTTGATAGTCTGCAGGGGTTGCCACTCTCACATTCACCCCTGCGAGGGCACAGCCCAACATCAGGGAGTGCGCCACATTATTACCATCGCCTAGATAGGTGAGGGTTAGCCCTTTTAATTGACCAAACGCTTCCTGTAACGTCAGCAGATCAGCCAAAATTTGGCAAGGATGCTCTAAATCTGTAAGGGCATTGATCACAGGCATAGATGCATATTTGGCAAAGGTCACGAGATCCTGCTGCTCATAGGTACGAATCGCCAACACATCCAAGTAGCGATCCAACACTCTAGCCGTGTCTTCTAACGGTTCTCCTCGTCCCACTTGGGTGGCATCGGGCCTCAGATCGATGACCTGTCCTCCCAGACGATACATCCCCACCGAAAAACTCACCCGTGTTCGAGTCGAGGCTTTGGTGAACAACAGACCCAAAACTTTTGGGCAATGGGGTTTAACTATGCTTGCCTTAATCTGAGCAGATAGCTCCAACAAACCGTGGACTTCCACAGAAGTCAAATCTGCTAGACCCAGCAGATCTCTCCCTTTTAGGGTTTCAATACTAGTAGACATAGGCTTAGATCATCAGTGGGAGAAAAACTACAGCGATCAAGGCAGCAGGATAGGAAACCTACAGAATACCGCATCAGAGAAAAAACTGTCTTACCCCTATAACAGAAGAACTCCTTAAGAACGCAAGCAGCCGCCATCCTCCCAGTTTGAAGTTACGCCACTATAATTCTGGAGAGGGTTCAGGAGGTTGACTCGTGGGTTCCGGTGAGGGGGCAACCGTCGGGGAAGGACTGGAAGCAGGGGCTTTCTTAGGTCCGTTTTCTTCCCTAGATTCGGGTTGTCTTCTAGATGCAGGTTGTTCCTTATTAACAGCAGGATCTGGCGCAACTGGGCTAGAGGGCTGCTTGGGAAAAGGTCGTTGCTTGCTAGGTCTGGGGTTAGCCTTTGGGGAGGGTTGCGGTTTTGGGACTTTCGGTGGCCGCTCTTTCGGCGTATAGCGAGGCCGATCAAGACGTTTTAAGAGGGCTTGAATCCGTTGGACAGCAGCCTTATTTTTACCCGTTCTCTGCTGAGCCCACACCAGAGCTGCTTTGGGTTCATCCTGGACATGACGAATCATGGTACCCCATGCGATCGCATTCATATCCTTAGGATTCACAGCTAAAAAAGCATCCACCCGCGAGGACAATCGCCCTGGATCTGCCAACAGTAACTCTCTGACTTCCACAGGGTCCGTACTAGGCGCCTGAAACACCTTAAGTGCCGATTGCCACTCGCCATTTACCAGTCGGGCCACAATAGTTTGGACCGTACTGGCAGAGGTTTGTTTGGCCTGAGACTGCGCCACCTTAGCGTGGAGATTGATAAAGTCTAGTTGTGCCTGTGCCTGAGTTGACCACTGCTGGGGCTGGTTTTGCTTCACCGCCACTAGTTTTTTCTGGGCTGGAGACCATAACCCACTCCGGGCCAACAATAGACTTTGAGTATATGCCTGATGGTCAAAAGCAGGCTTTACCAGAGAAATTCGTTCAATTTGCAAATCACCCGTAGGGGCCGGATGCATCTGATATACAGCAAATTGAGGCTCCAAACCCACCGTTTGCGTAACAACCAACTCTGGCCGTTGATCACCCGTTACTTGTTGCCATCGCGGGAATTCTCCTGCCGGACTCGCCCAATTCAACATCAACACTAAACGGGATTCATCTGGATGGTAATACATGATCTGCCCGTAGATAGCCGTGGCACTCCCCTCTGTCCGTAATCCTGTCAGACGTAGCCAAGCACCAGGCTTGGGAGCGGGACGATAGGTCTCAATCCGAGAAAGCGGCAGGAGACGATTGGCCCCCGTTACCAACCGAGGATTATTCGCTAAAGTCGCAAGAGTGGATTCCTTCACCCCCTTCAGGGCAAACCGATCAAGGGAACGATAATAGCGCTTGCCCTGGAACAACCTCAGCAAGGCAGGTAACTTCAAAGACCGATATACATGGAGGGCCTGCATGCGTTGGCAGGAGATTTCTGAACAGTCTTTGTCATAAATCGGAATCAAAAGATCCTGGGTTGCCAACAACGGACTCTTAGCCGCATCTGTTGCTAAAACGATGGGTTTGCCCGGGAACTGCCCGTCTTCTTTCAAGCGTTGAAGAATTTGCTCCAGGGTGCGGGGTTGATGCACAGCAGAGCGTTTAGAACTCTTGGATGCTGGCACATACTGATTCAGCCAAAAGGCTACATCTGGATCGATAACAACCTGATAACTCAGCCAGGACACTCCCAACACCCCCATTGCCATTGCGGCCAACAGCAGACCAGCTCCAATTTTGCCTATAGCAAAGAATCGAGTCGGGGACGATCGAACCAGAGTCGCCTTAGCCGCTGAATGGGGGGTTGCCTGAACGTAAACAACTTTGCCATTACGAATTTGGCGGGAGAGGTTATGCTTAGTGCTCACTACAAATGCTAAAAACGATATCCTGACGCATCAAGACGATCACGAAAGGCAGTCAAAATATTCATCAAATCTTGCTGCCCCTGGGATGGTAAGAGATCCAATAGAGGCAACTGCCGCTTTCCACCCCCCAGTGGGACGGAAACATCCGACAAAACTTGGAGGATTTGAGGTTCTGCCAACAATCCGTTTTCCAACAAGTTACAAAATTGCTCTGCTAAAGACTGATGCAAATGAGCATCCCCCAAAAAGAGATGCCATTTAGCTACGTCGATATAAACCTTTTCACCGATCTCTGCGGCGAGAGCCTCGACATCTTCAGTTGAAATTTGGTCTGCCATGCCTTAGATTACCCTCATCACTGGGGTTAATTATCGTGGACCACTAAATTCGTCGGATATCTACCTCTAGGATAACCTCTACTTTTTAAGATCATAAAACCTGATAGTGCCAGAGGCTTAAAACCTATAATACTGATCCGCCACAGCCATGATCGCCCGTTCAGGTTACAGACGAGATCAGCAGGATCGTTTTGATGCTCATTGAAGTTTTCATAAATTAAGCAGTCATAGACCCTGGGTATCAATCTCGACAATGACTGGCGTGTGATCGCTGGGTTTCGGCAATCTCCGTGGTGATGGGTCAATCGTGCAAGACAGTGCCCGTTGATATAGATCTGATGTTAAATAGTGGTGATCAATGCGCCACCCCCGATTTCTAGGGAAGGACGCTGCCCGATAATTCCACCAACTGAACTGCCCTCCCTCCTCTGTAAATTTGCGAAACACATCCTTTACCCCCAACCCTAATACCTGGCGCAATGCCTCCCGCTCTGGCTCCGTCGACATCACATGCCCCTCTCTTCCCTGGGGATCATGAATATCGCGGTCTTCTAGGGCAATATTAAAGTCACCGCATATTAGTAGATGTTGTGGACCTTGTTTGAGCAGTTGCTGAACATAATCCTGTAATAGAGCCAGCCACTCTAACTTGTAGTGGTATTTATCGGTATCGACTTCAGACCCATTGGGAACATACAAATTAAGGATTCGCACCCCCGGAGCGACGATCCCGGTAATAATGCGCTTTTGTTGATCAAACCTCTGGGTTGCTCCATTCTCTCCAAGAATGGAACTAAATCCAAAACAAACATTTTGCATCGGCTGTCGGCTAATGAAAGCCACACCGTTATAGGCTTTTTGTCCAGAAATATAAACCTGATACCCCTCATCTATAAACTGTGTTCGAGGAAAATCATCGTCAATGACTTTAGTCTCTTGTAAACACAACACATCAATAGGCTGTGTATATAACCAGTCCAAAACATGATCTATCCTGGTTCGAATAGAATTCACATTCCAGGTCGCGACTTTCATATATTTCTACTGTAGTATGTTGCCCTAAATCTAAGGTTTCACTAGAGATTTGTCATAGTTCTGAGCATTTATTTTGAGATTCGTATCCAAATTGACGATAAGTTTGGCCAATTCATATCAATATTAGGCCTTAGAACTAATCGTTATACTCACCGTAAAGCGATGAGTATTTAGACTCAATTTTCGTGCAAACCTGAAAAATTGAGCCCTCCAATATTTTTCCTAAAAGAGCGAGAGTATT
Organism: uncultured Acaryochloris sp.; assembly: GCA_937941595.1. Classification (GTDB taxonomy): domain Bacteria; phylum Cyanobacteriota; class Cyanobacteriia; order Thermosynechococcales; family Thermosynechococcaceae; genus Acaryochloris. Next base: position 10,461 of record CALDHF010000019.1, read on the forward strand.
GTGGCCAGCCTTCCTTACTGGCAAGCATTTATAACAATTTCTACATACTTCTCTAATCCAAACATAAAGAAAGTGTAA
>CALDHF010000020.1 GCA_937941595.1 uncultured Acaryochloris sp.
CCCATCTGCCGACATCTGAGAGTGAACATCCATGCTCAAGTTCCTGAATCAAGTCACAAATTACGGTAAAGAATCTATCCAGGCGGCTCGTTATATTGGCCAAGGGCTTTCGGTGACGTTTGATCATATGAAGCGACGCCCCATTACCGTGCAGTATCCCTATGAAAAGCTGATCCCTTCAGAACGGTTTCGGGGTCGAATTCACTTTGAATTTGACAAGTGTATTTCCTGCGAAGTTTGTGTGCGGGTCTGTCCCATTAACCTCCCTGTGGTGGATTGGGAATTCAATAAGGAGATGAAGAAAAAACAGCTCAAACACTACAGCATTGACTTTGGGGTCTGTATTTTCTGTGCTAATTGTGTGGAATATTGCCCCACCAATTGCTTATCCGTCACCGAAGAGTATGAGCTGTCCACCTTTGATCGCCATGAACTTAACTTCGACAACGTAGCCATGGGGCGCTTGCCCTATAAGGTCACCCAAGATCCAATGGTGACCCCCATTCGTGAGTTTGCCTATCTCCCTGAATCAGAGCTGGATGGTCATAACATTGACCATACGGCCCCCCGAGCCGGGCAAACGCCTGCTGAAATTGTGGCCAGCACGCCGAAACCAGAGACTGCAAAACCTGAGACTAAGGAGAGCTAAATCCGTGAATCTAGCAGAAGGGGTGCAGCTAGTAGCCCTCGTTATCTTGTCCGTCATGATGTTGGCAGCCGCCCTAGGTGTTGTCCTCTTTGAAAATATTGTCTATTCAGCCTTTACCTTAGGTGGCGTGTTTATCAGCATTGCCGGCCTCTATATTTTGCTGAATGCTGATTTCGTGTCTGCCGCCCAAATTTTGATCTATGTAGGTGCTGTCAACGTTCTCATTTTGTTTGCCATCATGTTGGTCAACAAGACCGAAACGTTCCGGCCTTTACCCAGACGCTGGATTCGCAAAGTCTCGACAGCATTCGTCTCTTTGGCACTGTTTACCCTGTTGGCAACGATGGTCCTGCAAACCAACTGGGCCGTAGATCTAACACTCCAGCCCCCCGTCTCTTCCGTGGAAACAATTGGCATCCATTTCTTTACAGACTATTTGTTGCCCTTTGAACTGGCCTCTATTTTGCTACTCATGGCTTTAGTGGGTGCAGTCGTCCTAGCACGCAAGGAAACGATTATCGGAGAAGAGACTGCGATTGTTGGAGAAGATATTCCACCCGTCCTTGAGCTACCTGAGCGGCCTAGGGAACCCATTGCCTAACGGCCTATAGTGTTTAATCTTTTGGAGAACATCAGAGAATCCTTATGAACCTTGAGTTCTTTTTACTTCTAGCTGCGGCCCTTTTCTGTATCGGCATTTACGGTCTGGTGACCAGCCGGAATGCGGTTCGAGTGCTGATGTCCGTAGAACTGCTGCTGAATGCCGTCAATATCAATTTAGTGTCATTCTCTAACTTTTTGGATGGCCAGAACATTAATGGCCAAGTGTTTACAGTATTTGTGATTACCATTGCTGCAGCAGAAGCAGCGGTAGGTTTGGCAATTATCCTGTCCATTTACCGTAACCGCGACACTATTGATATGGAGCAATTTAATTTGCTCAAGTGGTAGATTCACTGGGTTTTTGAGGGATACGGTAGTTCGGTCTGGTGATGACCAGGGTGGTCATCTTCCCCTTAGGCTGTCTATGCTTGTGATGTAATGGCCAGACGCTTACTGGACCTCATCAAACCCTGGTATGAAAGAACAGCTCAAAATCCAGCTTCAGATTCTAGGACTCTGTGCTATAGCACTTTGGGGCGTACAACTACTAAATTGGATCACGGGCAATGCCTTGATCCCGTTTGGCATTCAACCCCGAACCTTAGTGGGCCTTAGAGGCATCCTGTTTGCCCCATTCCTACATGGCAATTTTAGGCATTTGTTAGCGAATACAGCCCCTTTTCTCGTTCTGGGTGGATTGGTGATGGTGCGCAGAGTGAGGGACTTCTTCGCCGTCAGCCTAATTGTTATTCTGTTGGGAGGCTTTGGGACCTGGCTATTTGCCGGTAGTGGCACCGTTCATATTGGAGCCAGCGGTGTAGTCTTTGGCTACCTCGGCTATCTCCTCTTTCGGGGATACTTTGAGCGCAGTTTGCCCGCTATTACCCTGTCTGTTTTGGTTGCTATTGTTTATGGCGGCTTGCTCTTTGGTCTGTTGCCAACTATGCCCCATATTTCCTGGCAAGGCCATCTATTTGGATTTATTAGCGGTGGACTGGCAGCTCGATGGCTCACCCAAAAACCGAGATCTGTAAGCTAGCCGACCTGGGAAGCCTACAAAATAGGGGTAGAATTATTAAGTAATTTTTCAAAATGTTTCTATGGCCCGCCGTGCTGATGCTTCCCAACGACAGAAAAAAGCAGCGGCAGGTCGTTCATCCAGTAATGGTCGAGTCAAAACTGTAAAAATCTCAGCTGACCACCGAATTCGAATTCGGGGTGCCCGTCAGCATAATCTCAAAAATATTGATTTAGACTTACCTCGTGATCAATTGATCGTGTTTACGGGGGTGTCAGGGTCGGGTAAATCTTCTTTGGCCTTTGACACCATCTTTGCCGAAGGTCAGCGGCGGTATGTGGAATCTCTGAGTGCCTATGCTCGGCAGTTTTTGGGCCAAGTAGATAAGCCGGATGTTGATGCCATTGAGGGCCTCAGTCCGGCCATCTCCATTGATCAAAAATCTACGTCTCATAATCCCCGCTCGACCGTTGGCACCGTTACTGAAATCTACGACTACCTACGCTTACTCTATGGCCGTGCTGGAGCACCCCATTGTCCCCAATGTGAACGCGCCATTACGCCCCAAACCATCGACCAAATGGTAGATCAGGTTATGGAATTGGCAGAAAAGGACCGATTCCAAATTCTGGCCCCAGTCGTGCGGGGGAAAAAAGGTACTCATAAAAAACTCCTCTCCAGCCTAGCTTCAGAGGGCTTTGTGCGGGTTCGTATCAATGGCGAAGTGAGAGAGCTGAGCGATGCGATCAGTCTCGATAAAAACTTCAAGCATGATATTGAAGTGGTGGTCGATCGGCTAGTCATGAAGCCCGGTATTGAAGAACGGCTAGCCGATTCTCTGTCTACGGGACTGCAACGGGCAGAAGGGATTGTCATAGTGGAGGTGTTACCCAAGTCCTCCGACAAGGTTGTGCCCATTACCGAGGCTAAGTCGCTCAAAGTTGCAGAACCCGAAGGCAGCTATGACGAAGAGGCCAAACCCCAACTCTCGGTTTTTTCTGAGAATTTTGCCTGCCCTGAACATGGGGCAGTGATGGAGGAACTCTCACCGCGATTATTTTCTTTTAATTCACCTTATGGGGCCTGCCCGGAATGTCATGGGTTAGGCAGTCTTAAGGTTTTTACAGAAGATCTGATTGTCCCAGACCCCAACTTGCCGGTTTACGCCGCTATTGCCCCTTGGTCTGAGAAAGATAATACCTACTATTTTTCCCTGCTTTACAGCGTTGGGCAGGCGTTTGGCTTCGAGCTGCAATCCAGTTGGGCAACGCTCACGGATGAACAGCGCCACATCGTCTTACATGGCACCAAAGAGCCTATCTATATGGAAGTGGATTCGCGCTATCGAGAATCCAAGGGCTATCACAAACGCTATGAAGGCGTGATTCCGCTATTGGATCGGCACTACCGGGAAACCACCTCAGATCAGTATCGGCAAAAACTAGAAAAATACTTAGTTCAGCAGCCCTGTTCAGTCTGCGAGGGCAGGCGACTGAAGCCCGAAGCCCTGTCGGTACGTATGGGTCAGTTTTGTCTGCCCGATCTCACAGGAGCCTCCATCCGTGATTGCCTAGATCGAATTAACGCTATGACCCTCAGTACTCGCCAAGCCAAAATCGGTGAGCTGGTGCTTAAGGAAATAAAAGCTCGTTTGCAGTTTTTGCTGGACGTGGGTTTAGACTACCTCACCCTCGATCGCACAGCCATGACCCTCTCGGGTGGCGAAGCCCAACGGATCCGACTCGCGACGCAAATTGGTGCGGGCCTCACAGGAGTACTGTACGTTTTAGACGAACCCAGTATTGGCTTGCATCAGCGGGATAATCATCGATTGCTGCAAACCCTGACTAAACTGCGCGACCTAGGCAATACCCTGATTGTGGTGGAACACGACGAGGACACCATTCGAGCAGCAGACTATCTGGTAGATATTGGTCCCGCCGCAGGGGTGCACGGCGGCGACATTGTGGTTCAGGGAGGCTGGGAAGATCTTTTGGATAGTCCCGACTCCCTCACAGGGGCCTATCTGTCTGGGAAACGGGTGATTCCCACTCCGGCTGAACGACGATCCGGGAATGGTCGTGCTCTCCGACTCCACAATGCCTATCGCAACAATCTCCAGAGTCTGGACGTCGAGATTCCGCTAGGCAAGCTGGTTTGTATTACGGGCGTTTCGGGGTCAGGTAAATCCACACTGATGAATGAGTTGCTCTATCCGGCCTTGCAGCATCATTTGGGTTTTAAGGTGCCTTTTCCTAATGAGCTGGATCGAGTAGCGGGCCTAAAAAGTCTGGATAAAGCTATCGTGATTGACCAATCTCCTATCGGTCGCACCCCCCGTTCCAACCCCGCCACCTACACCGGGGTATTTGATGTGATCCGCAGTGTTTTTTCGGAAACGGTGGAAGCTAAGGCTCGAGGGTATAAACCCGGCCGCTTTTCGTTCAATGTCAAAGGTGGTCGCTGTGAAGCCTGCGGTGGCCAAGGCGTCAATGTAATTGAAATGAATTTCCTGCCGGATGTCTATGTTCAGTGTGAGGTCTGCAAAGGTGCGCGTTATAACCGTGAAACGTTGCAGGTGAAATATAAGGGCCAATCAATTGCCGATGTCTTGGCGATGACAGCGGAGGAAGCCCTCAAGTTTTGTGAGAATATCCCCAAGGCGGCCAATAAGCTACAAACCATGGTGGATGTAGGGTTGGGTTATGTGCGGTTGGGACAAACAGCTCCAACCCTCTCAGGTGGAGAAGCGCAACGGCTGAAACTGGCAACGGAATTGTCCCGCCGAGCCACGGGTAAAACCCTCTATCTAATTGATGAACCGACGACAGGGCTATCGTTTTATGATGTCCACAAGTTGCTGGATGTTTTGCAACGCTTGGTAGATAAGGGCAATTCAGTCTTGGTGATTGAACATAATTTGGATGTGATTCGCTGCTCAGATTGGGTGATTGATCTGGGACCGGATGGGGGCGATCGCGGGGGAGCCTTGGTGGCAGCTGGAACACCAGAAACAGTTGCTAATGTATCTGAGTCCTATACAGGGCAATATTTAAAGCAAGTTCTAGTGCTGCATCCTCCAATAAAGTCATCCTAGGCACCCTATCATTGGGTTGCTTATCATTAGGTTTATCGTTGAGAGAACTATTTATTAATTGAACTTGCTTCTGAAGTTACTCTGTCAGTTTCCTCTTGTTCTATGGCTTTTATGGTGGGGGATATGGGCGTTGTTGCTACCATTTAATAAGTATGAATATCCCATTAGTTTCCCGGATTATGATACTGATAGTGAGGTTTTCGTCTGGCTCAGTATGTGGATTATCTGGATTACTTCAGTGGTAATTTTTGGTCTAAGTCTTTACATCCAATTTTGGCACCAAGCCAAAACTTTGTGGCTACTGAATACTATTGCTATATTCCTTTCAATTGGTAGCTTTGTGCGTTATCTAGAGTTGAATGAGTATAGTCAACAAATTCGACAATATTGCAGATGACTATTGGTTTCTATTCAATAAAAAGACAATTTGTTTCTCACTTCTTATTTCTTAGCTAAAAAACTAGAATAGCCCTAAGCTAATTCTGATCAAGGAAGACTTAGAGCTATGTTGATTGGGCTGAGTTAGAGAATATCTATGAAGATTTAGTAGCGGCTTGATAGCGGGACTCTATCTCGTCCCAATTGACAACATTCCACCAGGCATCCAAATAATCGCCTCGGCGATTTTGATATTTTAGATAATAGGCATGTTCCCACACATCATTCCCTAAAAGAGGGGTATTGCCCTCTAATAACGGGCTATCTTGATTGGGTGTACTAGTGACCTCTAACTTTCCAGCTTTATTCAGCACCAACCAGGCCCAGCCACTCCCAAATTGAGTTGCTCCAGCCTTTACGAATTGGGTCTTAAAATCATCAAAACTGCCAAAAGCTTGATCGATCGCTTTACCAATATCGCCCTCGGGGGTGCCACCCGCATCTGGTGCCATTCCTGCCCAGAAAAGGGTGTGATTAGCATGGCCCCCACCATTGTTACGGACCGCAGTTCGAATATCTTCAGGAATCGTATCCAATTTAGTCAGTAGATCCTCAACAGACTGGCCTGCCAAGTTGGGATGCTTTGCGATCGCAGCATTCAGGTTTTTGACATAGCCTGCATGGTGTTTGTCATGATGAATCTTCATCGTTTGGGTGTCGATGTAGCGGTTCAGGGCAGTGTAGGCATAAGGTAATGGGGGAACCGTAAAGGCTGATTCGGTATCAGCCTGAGCAACGAGCGTACCAGACTCAAGCTGATCCGCCATTGCTGAGTTTGTCGCTGAGCTGGACCAACCTGCAACCGGCTGACTTGCATGCCATACCACGATGCTGATAAACATCAAGGCAACTAGGAAAACATTCGACCGTCGAAAACGCATAAAAACTAGCCTTTAAAGGATCCTCAACTCTTGCATTAAATCAGATGAGAGAGGATTAAAACCAGAGATATTTCAAATTCCTAAGAGAAAATTTGCAGCTCAGATTATTCTGTACTCAGAATCTATAGCGTTTTTGTGTTGAATAGACCAAGGGTACCTGCGAAGATCTCTGGCGAGTTTGAAATAGCCCTGGGTTTAAGGCTAGGGTTTGAGTATAAACAGATGCCCATGACACGTTTGAGTATGTCGTGGTGACTAGCCTTTGACCGCCCCTGCCGTGAGTCCTTGAATAATCTTGCGTTGGAAAAACAGCACTAGTATCACTAGAGGAATAGTACCTAGTACCGTAGCAGCGGCAATAGGGCCATAAGGAATCTCAAATATAGAAGATCCTCCAATTTGAGCGGCTGCCACCGGAATGGTTTTCATACTCTCGCGGGTAATAAAGGTGAGGGCAAAAATAAACTCATTCCAGGCAAAGATGAATGCCAAGATCCCCGTAGTCACTAGAGCTGGCAAGGTCGTGGGCAGCACAATTTGCCAAAGCATTTGCACGGTACTATAACCGTCAACTTTAGCCGCATCTTCTAGATCTCTGGGGAGCTGCTGAAAGAAACTCCGCATGACCAAGATGGTCAAGGGTAGGTTAATGGCCGTATAGGGAATGATCAAGGCTAAATAGTTATTGGCGAGGTGTAAGGCCTGCACAATTTCAAGTAGCCCTAAAAATAGCAAAATATAGGGAAACAGGGTCACAATCAACACCGCAGACAGCAGAAACTGCTCTCCCTTCAAACGGAGTCGTGCTAAGGCATAGGCGGCAGGAGAGCCAATCCCTAAACAGAGCATGGTCGAGGTGATAGCGACGATGCTGCTGTTGAACAGATAGCTGGCAAAGGGTCGACGACTGAGTAACTCTGTATAGTGCTTCAGGGTATAGCGGACTGGTATATATATATTCGGAATTTGGGAAATATCCTCATTGACTTTCAAGGAGGTCAAGAGCTGCCACAGCACTGGGGCCAGACTAAACAGCACCACCAAAATCACGGATAGGACCAAGAGTATCCGTTTCCAGGACCCTGATGAAGCTGGGGTCTGGGCAGAAGATGAGTCTGACGTCATGGGTTGGCTCCTGAAATATTGGTGCGGAGTTTGGAGAGTATTAAGGTTGCGATCGCAACTGCCACAATCAACACTAAAAAGGTGATCACTACTAAGGCGGCCCCATAGCCGAAGTCAAGGTAGCGCATCACCGTTGCATAAATATAGAGGGAGACCATTTCCGTCGCTCCCGCTGGACCGCCTTCCGTCATCACCTTAATCAGATCAAAGACCCCAAAAGACTGGGCAAATCGAAACAATACGGCAATCAAAATTTGCGGCATTAACAAGGGCAGGGTAATTTGGCGAAAGCTTTGCCAAGCCGTCGCCCCATCGATGGCATGGGCTTCGTATAAATCTTGGGGAATGGACTGTAACCCCGCCAACAGCAGAATGGCCACAAAGGACGTCGTCTTCCAAATATCAGCCGCGATCGTGGCTAAGAGGGCTAGGGTGGGTTCCCCCAACCAGTTGATGGGATCCTGAATCACATGCAGCCGCAGCAAAATATCGTTGAAAACACCGTATTGATCATTAAAGATCCAGGTCCAGGTCAAGCCAATCAAGGCTGTGGGCAAGGCCCAGGGCAAGATGGCAATGGTTCTCGCTAAGCCTCGACCGCGAAAGGTTTGGTTGAGGACTAAGGCGACGCCCATGCCGAGGACGAGTTCGATACTGACTGCGATCGCAGTAAATATCGTTGTATTGCCAATACTTTGCCAGAATCGTCCATCTCCCATCATCCGACTATAATTACCAGCCCCCGCAAAGACGGGCTGCAAATTGGTTCCCAAATTTTTGGTAAATAAACTCAACCAAAAAGCCCGACCAATCGGATAGGCAAAAACCAGCAGTAATAACAATAGTGCAGGGGCAATTAACAACCAACCCGTCAGTTGCTCCCTACCACGAACGGTGTTGAGGTTGAACATACACAATTCCGGCGAAAATACAGAGCCTTGTCTAGACTTCACTCTAGGATAGTAGACGATGCCCTCTCCACGATCAGAACAGCCCCTCTTAAACAACAACATCTCCTGACTGTCTCTGGTTGCAGTGAGATAAAAAACTTTAAGCGTCTCCTCTCAATTCTGATGATTCAAAGCTACAGTAGGCTAGAGGGGAATTTTTCTTTTTTGCTGCCGATCCTGCAATGCTCTGCTGCCTCAATCCTGACTGCAAAAAACCGCTTAATCCTGACACGCACAAGCATTGTCAGCAATGTGGCTCCCACTTAGTTCATCTATTGAGTGATCGTTTTAAGATCCTCCAACCCCTAGATCGAGGAGGGTTTGGCAAAATCTATCTGGCCGAAGATACTCACCATCACCATCAACGGTGTGTGGTTAAGCAGCTTGCTTATCAGTCACAAGGAACCTGGGCTATTCAAAGAGCAGAAGAGTTATTCGCCCAAGAAGCGCAGCAACTTCAGCAGTTAGGCCAAAATCCCCAAATTCCCACCCTATTTGCCTATTTCACAGAAGGCGCTAATCTATATCTTGCCCAAGAGTTTGTAGAAGGCCATACTCTCCTCAAAGAGCTGCAGCAAAATGGGGTATTTAGTGACCTCGCCATTCGTGAGTTGCTCCTCAATATCCTGCCGGTCTTACGGGATATTCATGTCCAAGGGGTCATTCACCGCGATCTAAAACCCGAGAACATCATGCGCAGAGATCAGGATGGCAAGCTAGTCTTGATTGATTTTGGCGTGTCCCGACGCTTCACCGACTCCATGTTAACCAAAACGGGAACCACTCTCGGCTCCCAAGGCTATGCAGCCCTGGAGCAAATGCAAGAAGGCAAATCGATTCCTGCTAGTGACCTCTTTAGTCTGGGGGTCTGTTGTTTTCAGCTCATGACTAAAAAGGTTCCCTATACCCTATTTTTGCAATATGGCTATAGCTGGATCAGTCAATGGCAGCAGTATATTCAGACACCTCTGAGTCCTCCTTTAAGAACTATTTTAGGCAAGCTTTTACAGAATGATCTGCGGCTACGGTATGGCTCAGCCGCAGCCGTGATCGCCGATTTGCAGGCACAGCAGGTAACCCAAGTACCGCCCCCACCCTCCCCTGATACCCTTTCCAAGTTATCCATTGCTCCCACCAAATTGGTCAATAGCCAACCCCACAACCATCCTCCCCTCCTCTCGCCCCAACATCCACTCTTAAAGACAGTTCAGTTTGAGGTTGTTACCGTTAATGACACGGGCGAGATCAGCCAACGCAAACAAACAGAAGCAGAAGTATTCCATGAGAAGTTGGGCAATGACATCAAACTAGAAATGGCTGCTATCCCAGGAGGGCGCTTTATGATGGGATCTCCGAACCATGAAGTTCATCGAGATGTCAGTGAAGGCCCCTATCACGCCGTTGATATTGCCCCATTTTTCATGGGCATATATGAAGTCACCCAACTCCAATGGCGTGTCATTTCCGCATTGCCCAAAGTCTTCCAAGACCTGCATTATGACCCCTCCAAATTTAAGGGAGCCACCTATCCTGTAGAGCAAATTTCTTGGCATGATGCGATTGAATTTTGTGCTCGGTTGTCCCAAAAAACGAGTCGAGACTATCGATTGCCGAGTGAAGCCGAGTGGGAATACGCCTGCCGAGCAGATACCGCCACCCCGTTTTCCTATGGCCCCACCTTAACCTCTCAACAGGCTAATTATCAGGGTCAGTTTACCTATGGCAATGGCCCCAAAGGGGTGTACAGAGAGTCAACTACCCCCGTGGGCCGCTTTCCTCCCAACCCGTTTGGTTTATATGACATGCATGGCAACGTCTATGAATGGTGTTTAGACTGTTGGCATAAAAATTATCAGGGTGCCCCGACAGACGGCAGTCCGTGGATGACCTCGAGAGAGAGCGATCCACGGGTCCTGCGCGGGGGGTCTTGGTATAACAAGCCTCGGTATTGCCGAGCGGCCAATCGTAGCCGCTATACTCCCAATAACCGCATCAATGATATTGGGTTTCGAGTTGTGGTCACTATTCCTACCTAAATCTTGAGGAAGAGCATAGGGTCAGACTTTCAGGAGTTGCCGCGTTTCTTGGGCCGCCGCTTGCATCGCTTCTGCGGGGGTTTGACTACCGGTTAGGGCTGCACTGAGATAGCGTTGGAGGATATCCGAGGCCTGAGCATATTGAGCAATAGGAGGTCGCAGCACAGAGCTGTCAATAACCTTCTGCAAATCGGGTAAATAGGCATACTCTGCCACTAAGGCCGGATCTGTAAATAAGGCTTTGCGACTGGGGACAAACCCAGAGGCCAAAATAAACTTGCGTTGCGCCTCGGTACTGCTGAAATATTCAACAGCTCGCCAGGCTGCATCAGGATGACGAGTCGTCTTCGCAATGCCTAGCCCCCAGCCACCCTGACACGCACCACTCTGAAACCCCGCCCCATGAACCATGGGCTTAATCCCAAATTTCCCTTGAATCTTAGAGCTGGGTTCGGTATTCCCTAGTTTCCAGGCATAGGGCCAGTTTCGCATAAACACCGCATCTCCAGTTTGGAAAAGATTACGAGCAACTTCTTCGTCGGAGGCAGTGGTACCAGGAGGAGAAATCTTGTCGGCAACTGTGGTTTGCAGGAATTGAAGCGCCGCGATCGCAGCGTCACTATCCAATCCGACTTCTTTGGTTTCTGGATTGACCCAATAGCCACCAAAGCCTTCCAACATTTCTACAAACATGGCCGCAGCCCCTTCATACTGCTTACCCTGCCAGAGATAGCCCCATTTTGCTTTTTTCTGGGATTGCAAGGCTTGAGAGATTTTAATCAGGTCAGCGGTGGTTTCCGGTGGTTCAAATCCAGCGGCGTCCAGCAAATCCTGGCGATAATAGAGCATGCCACCATCAGACCGAAATGGCATCCGATAGAGGCCCCCTTCGTAGCGACCGCCATCCACATCCCCTTGCATAAAGTCTTCTAATTCTGTTTCCGTAATCCGATCCGTCATATCTAGGAGCCATCCTGCTGCCGCAAATTTAGGCGCCCAGACGATATCCATATAGATCAAGTCGTAGGGGGAATCTCCTAATAGGAAAGAGGTGGTGTAGAGGTCTTCTCGCAGATTAGTGGCATTAGGGCCTTCAATCAGGTCAACTTTGATATCG
>CALDHF010000021.1 GCA_937941595.1 uncultured Acaryochloris sp.
TGGAGTTTTCGATATCTTGCGGCGGCTGGTAGTCTCCCACCAAAGTAATCAGTAATACAAAAAAAAACTTGTCTGCTAACTGTGAAATAATCTGCCCAGCCCACAGCACCACAAAGGCACGTTTGTCCATCAAGGACCGAAATCCACCGTTAGAGGGTTGGGGGTCAGAAGTTTGCATAGATCAATCGCAAGTTCATGGATTCAGCTGGAGGATCAGCAAGGGTACTCATAAATTGCCCAATCTTAGGGCAAGGCGCAATACCAGAGTAACCGCAATATTGTACTCAAATAGGGGGCTTTGCAAAAATCGCCCCTTTTATGACTTGCCCAAGCAGCAGCTAGAGATTCATCCATCAATAGCACTAAACCCCTGACAAAGCAGGGGTTTAGGCATAAAGACAAAGATGCAAAGAACGTTATACGGGCTGATAATCAGCCTGTTTGGAATGACCATTGCTACTCGCAGACTGACCTTGGCGAGGTTGAATCACACCATATCCACCATGATTTCTTTCATAGATGACGTTCAGTTGACCCGTTTCAGCGTTTTCAAACACGTAAAAATCATGGTCTACTAAGTCCAGCTGTTCTAAGGCATCGTGAATCGACATCGGTACCATGGCGAAGTACTTGCATCGAACCACTTCTTCGGGCAGTTCTGGAGCGCGATCTTTTGTCAAATCTCCGATTAGGGGTTGCTCTTCAGCGGTTGAGATAGCAGCTTCTTTAGCGCGGCTAGAGCCTTTAGTCTGACGCTTTTCTTTATACTTGCGTAACTGCCGCGCGATCTTATCTGCTACCAGATCAATGCTGGCGTATAAATTTTCAGAGCTTTCCTCTGCTCTAATCACAGAACCATTAACAAAGAGAGTGACTTCCGCTGTTTGCTTTGTCGTTATTCTGGGATTACGCGCAACTGACAAATGTACATCAATTTCTGTTGTCAAACTCTGGTAATGACTTGCAGCTTTTTCGATCTTTTGATGAACATACTCACGAATTGCATCAGTTATCTCAATATTCTTGCCATGAATAACAAGCTTCATAGGGTTGCCTCCCCTCAAGTCCAGTGTTAACCTCACCCTAACATTTTGTATCCTGCAAGGGGGGCTGTTCTCAGTTGTCTTCAACTTGCTTCGCATCACGTGATAATTCTTAAATGCTCCTGCCATAGAATTACGAGGAAATGTGCTTGATTCCACAGCAGAAATCGGTTAAACCTCTTCAATTGGACTCAGACCCCTCGCGACCCTGCTGGCTTTATCAGCTGGGCCAGGTCGAGTACCAAAAGGCATGGGACTGGCAACGGCAACTGGTTTGCGATCGCATTCACAATCCCCAGCTCCCCGATACCTTTATTCTGCTGGAACATCCTCCCGTCTATACCCTGGGACAAGGCGCCAGCTTAGATTTCCTCAACTTCAATCCTGACCAATCGGATCATGCCCTCCACCGCATCGAAAGAGGAGGAGAAGTCACCTACCATTGCCCCGGCCAATGGGTAGGCTATCCCATTCTCAACCTCAAACACCATCAACCGGATCTGCATTGGTATCTGCGGCAGCTAGAAGAAGTAATTATTCGTACGTTAAGGATTTATGACCTGCACGCCGACAGAATTCCAGGTCTGACAGGAGTGTGGCTAGACAATCGTAAAGTTGCGGCCATCGGCATTAAGGTGAGTCGATGGATTACCATGCATGGCTTTTCCCTCAATATCGACCCCGATCTGTCGGGCTTTGATCAGATTGTTCCTTGCGGGATTCATAATCGGGCCGTCGGCAGCTTAGCCCAATTTATTCCCAATTTGGAGAGCAGCGCTGTCAAAGCAACCCTGCTGCAACAGTTTTCTCAAGTCTTCAATCTTGACCTCGTGTCAGACGGTCCAGCGCCGTTCAGCGCCCATGGGCCGTCCAATCGTTCATGATAGAAAAGCAGCTTCCTTCTCCAGCAATGACTTTATCTGTTGCCCCTCTATCCACCCCTGACACCAATGATCACTTTCAGATCACGTTTGCGCCTCTTAGCCTAGAAGAACTCTATCGCTTGGCCGATCACCCTCATAACGGAGCCATTGTCGTCATGAGCGGCACGGTCCGCGATCAAACCGACGGTAAAGCAGTTCTCTCCCTTGAATATCAAGCCTATGAACCCATGGCACTGAAAGTCTTTCAAACCATTGCCACGGAGATTCGAAAGCAGTGGCCGGAGGTCAATCGGATCGCGATCCACCATCGCACAGGTCATCTACAAATCGGTGACATTAGCGTCTTGGTGGCCATCGGCTGTCCTCACCGAGCTGAAGCCTTTGCTGCCTGTCAGCATGCCATCGACACCCTCAAGCACAACGCCCCCATTTGGAAGAAAGAGCATTGGGCCGATGGCTCCAGTAGTTGGGTCAATATTGGCGCCTGTGAACAAGACGTTCCTTAAGGCCCCTGCATTTGTTCTTTTAGGGACTCTAAAGCAGCCCACCGCCGATCGACAGGTTGCTCAATATTCTCCGCCTCTTTCAGCAAGCCTTCACAATTTTGATCGCAGAGCTGCCGATGGGGTAGCTGCAAGCTGAGCTGCTGATAGAGCCAGTCTTCTGGGCTAAAATGCCCTCGTGACAAGAGCGTTTCAACAGGATCATCAAGAGTAACTTCAATTTCTAAGCCTGGTTCTGCCGAAGCCTCAGGGACTTTTGTCGATAGCCAAATCATCTCTGAAGCATCTACGACCAAGCGATGATTATATTGCTGCAAACAGCGATCGCAATTTAGGGTCACAATCGTTTTTGCCTGACTACTAACCTGCAAATAATTTCTCTGATGAACTAGAGTTATTTGACCTTGCACAGACGTCAGGGACGTCAGCTCAGGCAAAAACTCCTCGACATCTAGAACAATCGTCTGTTGGGGAGCATTTTCTATATCTGGGATGTAAATCTTGTCCATTGCAGGGAACCTTGCTCCATCCCTTGACTACTAAATCTACGATTCCTCGGTATCTTCACTCGCTGCTGTCGCCAGGGTCACCACCAAGCGACGATCTGGCTCTTGACCCCGACTAAAAGTCTCCAAGTCTGCTTCGTCAAACAATAGCGTATGCACTAATCGTCGCTCCGCTGAGTTAATGGGAGGCATCACCTGCTCTTCCCCAGTTTCTCGCACGGATTGAGCCGCCTGATCCGCTAGTTGAGTCAGCTCTTCATAGCGCTTAATACGAACATCCGACATCTCAATCGTATAGGCCGTTCGCGCGTCTTTATCCTTGCCGAGATTTAAGGTGGAATTAATCAAATATTGAATCGCATCCAACATTCGGCCATTGTTGCCGATGAGTAAGTCGACTTGATCGGGTGACATGCCACTGTCATCAATCGTGAGCCAAAACCCACCAAAATCCTTAAATTTGGTCTTAGCGATTTCTGGCTTATCGCTACTGACTTGGGTCTCAACGCCTAATTTTTCTAGCAAATTGGACAACCATTCTTGTCCCTGCTGAACATTCGACTCACTCATACGCTCAGGTCAACTCGATGCTTTCTTTTTAGAAGAATACTCTGGTTCAAACGGTAATGCACCTCTGTCACCATCCTCAGCAGCAACTTTAGATGCCCGCTCTTCTTTCGCTTTCTTTTTCTCTTGTTCATCCACAATTTTCTGTAGATTGTCGGGCAAAGGCTCTTTCGATAAAAAATAGCTTTGAACCGTCTGAAAGACATTGGCTAGCAGCATATACAGCAGCACACCAGCCGGTAAGGGAAAGAATAAAAACATCCCCGAAAACATCACAGGCATATATTTTGTCATTGCCTGCTGTTGGGAAGCATCATTGCCACTTTGACCAGAGAACAACTGGTTGATGTACAAAGACACACCAAAACCAATCACCATGATCAAAATATCCCAGTGGATTGCATCAGAATTAAACTGAGCCCCCTCATCCGTCTTGGAAATGATTTCACCTTCAACCGCACCCACGCGACCTAAGGCTTTGATAAATAGAAATCCTTTCTCAGCCGCTATCCCAGTAATGGTGCCCTGAATCGTGGCATCACCGGGTTGTAAAGCGACAATATGACCCTTGTCATCGACTTGCACCCGATCCTCGCCCTTCGTGACCGTCCAGGTCGGAACGATATTTCTTTTCTCAGAGTCAGGAATGATTGTTTGGAGGGTTTTACCGCCGATAGATTGAAACAAGAAATCAGTAGACTGACCCACCGCAATTTCTTTACCTGTGGGGACAACTCCCACGATGGGATAGTGTGTCTTTTCGGCGACAAAGATAGTTTGCGACTTAGTGGTGAAAGGCTCAGACTGAACTTCTGCAATCTGGTCTTGAGGCAAAACTTTCATGTTAACCGTGTAGTTAACATTGGCAAAAGGTGACCCTCTCAAGGTTGCAAAGAGCGCGAATAGAATCGGCATTTGAATCAAGAGGGGAAAACAACCCGCCAAAGGATTGCCAAATTCCTTAAACAGCTTGGTTTGTTCTTCCTGCAACTTGGCTGGATCATCTTTGTAGCGCTCTTGAATTTCTTTTTGGCGCTTTTGCATAACCGGCTGAGACACTTTCATCCGCCGCATATTGCGGATTTGCCCTGCACTGACTGGATACAAAACAGAGCGGATAACCAGCGTCAAAGCAACGATAGCCAATCCGTAACTAGGTACGATCCCGTAAAAAAAGTCCAGGATCGGCAACATGATGTTGTCCGAGATAAATCCAATAAAGTTCATTCGTGTTCAGCCGACCTATGCGCGCAAAGTTAGCAAGTTTCTAAATTCTAGGTATGAAATTTCAAATACCCAAAGAGAGTACTTAAGACTTTATTCTAATGACAGGGGATTGCACTGTGGTTTTGCAGTTCTGTTTATAACCAGTCGATGCCAACACTATTCTAAGGTTGAGCGGAAACTAGAGCAATCTTCCCCATCATACTCATCTAAGCTACAGATGTAGAGATTACCAAAAAGCCCAGTCTTATTTCTTAAGAGGCAGAGCTACTCGCAACAGCAGATTTTGCTTGCACTTTTTCTTCGATGTAAGCAGCAATATCTCTAAATTTAGGCAACGATTTTAGCTCGATTCGACTGCCATCTTTGAGGACAATCAACATATCTCCCCAAAAGCCTAAACCTCTAGGGATAACAGAGACTTCAGCAATTTCAGAGTAGACCAAGTCCGTCCGATTTCGGCCAAACCAGCCGCCATTGACGGTCACTCGTCGGCTCGTAATTCGAAATCGTAGCCAAACTGCTCTGACAATGGCCCCAATCGTTAAAGGGACAAAAAATATGGTTAAAGCCAGAAATGAATTTAAAATTAAATCTCCTATATGAGGTCCGCCTTCGTAGTAGACCTCCTCTTTAATACCCATTAAAGGATCTCCGCATCTGCAAATAACTTTCTTAATTGTTGCAGAAATTGCAAGTAATCGCACCGGACAGCTTCGGGACGCACGACAATAATCACATCCCATCCGGGCTGTAACTCAGGCAAAAGCTGCCGACACACTGCTCTCAGTCGCCGCTTAATCCGATTTCGAATGACTGCTCGCTTACTGACTTTCTGGCTGATGGAAAAACCAATTCGACTGTGTCGTTGTTTAGAGTTGCCTTTCCAAGCTCTTACCGTCAAAAACGGAGTACTTTTGCGACAGCCTTTGCGATAAACCGCAACAAAGTCCTTTGATTTTTTTAGCCGATGCTGCGTTGCTAGCATTTATGACGGCATACACAATAGCAACCGTCCATCAGCTTCAGAAATTAATTCCATTGAGCACAACTCAAACAGCCAAGCGCTGCCGACCTTTACGTCGTCGAGCACCAATCACGTTTTTACCACTCTGAGAGCGCATTCGGGCTCGAAACCCAGATGTTCGTTTACGCTTGCGGCAAGTGCCACCTAAAGTTCGTTTAGTCATGCTTCATTCAGTCAAAAGATTTAATCAGGCCCAGGTGCTAACATCTAGCGTCCGACCCAGAATCCATAGTTTACAATCTTATCACCCACTCTTGCCAGACCCAATGAAACCCCTTACTTTCAATGTTGTTCAGCTTGCTGTCGAGGTCATCCATGGACATTTCTCTTGAAACTCTTTGGAGTCAGGTTCTGGAGCGATTGCAATTACAGCTCAGCCGCCCCACTTTTGAAACTTGGATTAAGACAGCCAGTGCTGAACAACTAGAAGACAATTGTCTGGTGATCCGCACTCCTAATCCTTTTGCTCGCAATTGGTTACAGAAATATTATGTGAAAACCATCCGGGATGTTGTTCACGAAATTCTGGGACATCCCGTTGAAATTAAAATAGAAATTGCTCACGGAGATACGAACACCAGTATTGCTGCTCCAGAAGTTGCATCCCCATTTCCCGTTCAAGAGAATAGCCAAGAGAATAACCAGTCTCCACAACGTCCTCAAGCTAGCTTGAACCCCAAATACGTTTTTTCTCGATATGTGGTTGGCCCGAATAATCGGATGGCCCATGCCGCCTGTTTAGCCGTTGCTGAATCTCCAGGTCGGGAATTTAATCCTCTCTTTCTCTGCGGAGGGGTTGGATTGGGAAAAACCCATTTAATGCAGGCCATTGGTCACTACCGTTTAGAGAGTTCGCCCAACTCTAGAATTTCCTACATTTCCACAGAGCAGTTTACCAATGATTTGATTGCCGCAATTCGCAAAGACGGCATGCAAAAATTTCGAGAGCATTACCGTGCTGTCGACGTGATTTTGGTGGATGATATCCAATTTATTGAGGGCAAAGAATATACCCAGGAGGAGTTTTTCCATACCTTCAATACCTTGCATGAAGCTGGTAAACAAGTGGTGTTGGCATCTGATCGTCCGCCCAGCCAAATTCCACGTTTACAGGAAAGACTATGTTCTCGCTTTTCCATGGGGTTGATTGCAGATATTCAACCCCCTGACCTAGAAACCCGCATGGCAATTCTGCAAAAGAAAGCTGAATACGAGAATATTCGGCTTCCTCGTGAAGTGATTGAATATATTGCGTCTAGCTATACATCCAACATTCGAGAATTGGAAGGAGCTTTAATCCGAGCTGTTGCTTACATTTCCATTTCGGGACTCCCCATGAATGTGGAGAATATTACCCCGATTCTCAATCCTCCCACGGCCAAAATAGCCGCTTCTCCTGCCACCATTATTAATGCAGTAGCGGACACCTATGGCATTTCCATTGAAGACTTAAAAGGTAATTCTCGACGCCGTGAGATCAGTATGGCGCGTCAAATCGGTATGTATTTGATGCGTCAACATACTGATCTAAGCTTGCCTAAAATTGGCGATGAATTTGGTGGCAAAGACCATACGACCGTCATTTATAGCTGTGACAAAGTTTCAGATCTACAGAAAAAAGATCCTGAACTGGCCCAATCTCTCCGGCAGCTAGGTGATCGCATCAATCTCGCGAGTCAATCTTAATCTGTTCCCCTGCGATTAAATAACATCTGAGAGTCCTTAAATCGTTGAGGGTGTAAGGCATTTGTCTTGCAGGCACCAATGATGAAAAGGCATTACTGAGCATTCATATACACAACAATACTCTTCCTATCAACCGCCCCCCCTCAACATCAGGGTCCTTAACCAGGAAATAAACTGACATCCCCTCTATACGGGTAAAGACCATTCCCAACGCATAAGAGAAGAGATATCGGTCTCATACCCATTTTGTATTGGAAATAAACTTCTTAATTGGGCTAATCTGCAAATTTCAAACAGTTTTACCGATCGATATCGGTCATATCGGTAGGCATTGAGTATGAACCAATCCTCAAAATCAGGGGTTTAGTTTATCTCGAACTCAGGTTAAGGAGATCATTCCTAAAAACTCATATCAGTAAAGGAATACTGAGCTATCTAAACTGCATCCAAAATATTTTATGAAGATTTATAAACTTGGATTTTTGCTTGTGGAAAACT
>CALDHF010000022.1 GCA_937941595.1 uncultured Acaryochloris sp.
CCCCTCAGGTCTGTTAGCCACTGCTCCAGTTCTGGCAGTGATTCCTGCTGCCAGCGGCCATAGGCGACCTGGCCTTGGTCATTGACATAGGTCCGCAGCAGACTATCCCAAATATCTAAATTCAGCGGGGTCATGGGTTCAGCCTCAACGGTATCAATTATCCATTACGGGGATGCGATCTCATTCAAAGTGATCCAGGCAGAGGACCAGCAAAAACCCCAGCGGGGAGCTGGGGTCAACTAACAAAGAAGAAGAGATTTAGAACTATTAGCGACCATCAATCAGACGCCAATAGAAACTTGCTAGCGCAAGGGAAAATTAATTAACGAAGAACCATGCAGATAGTTGGCCAATGATTCCTTTTCCGGTCAAGACCTCAGTGACCAAAGCCACGAAAAAACCATACATCGCTAGGCGACCACTGAATGTCTCTGCATAACTGGTGAAACCCCAAATTGGATTCTTAGTACTCATGTGTTTGACTCCGTGAAAAATGCTTATGTAAATTAATGTAACACAATGTAAATCTTTGTCAAGCTAAAAACACACCGACAACCCGAACGCAATTATCAGTGTCGTGGTTGCCATTGCCTTACTACCATCTTTGGTGGTTCTGGGGGTCAAAGGTTATGGTTAGGAGCCTGCGTATGGACTGAACTGTAGCTCAAGGAGCATTACCCATGTATTCGGTCTACACTTGGCGTCAACAGTCAGATAGCTACAAACATTTGGACCTCCAATTCCAGTGGCAGCGATGGTAGGTCTAGAGTTCTCTCCAAAGGATCATGGGTACGGGAATGATGGTGGTTTTGGGAATGATGGGTGTGGTGACTTGGCAACAGTCTGATCTTGGGCATGGAGTTGCTCAGGCCATCTAAGTCCTGTCCAGAGACCAGCACAGTATCTGGTTCCATCAAGCCTGCATGTTATCCCCCACCCAACCATCAGTCTCGAACTCTGCATAGTAGGAAATTAATCATGTCCATTGATAGCGTATTTTGGTTACTCAAAGTGACCGGGCTAGAGTGGCAGCGAGATAAAGCGTCTAGATTAGCCGCGGCGTTAGCCTACTACACCGCTTTTTCCCTAGCTCCCATTTTGGTGATCGTGATTGCGATCGCAAGTTTGGCCTTTGGTCAAAGTACAGTCCAAAAGCAAGTCATGGAGCAATTTCAGGAATGGCTAGGACCAGATGGGGCAGCCATCATCCGGGTAATGATTCGGGGGACCTACCTGCAAGGATCAGGGATCAGAGATACCTTAGGGAGTCTCGTTTTACTCTTTGTCGGATCCACAGGCCTCTTTACTAACCTCAAAGAGGCCCTGAATTCGATGTGGAAAATTCAGCCTGCACCGGATCGAGGTTGGCAGGGTTTTGTCCGCGATCGCATCTTTGCATTTGTGATGGTTCTCGGAGTTGGGCTAATCTTAATCCTGATCTTAGGAATCAGTACATGGCTGACAACGGTGGGGAATAGCGCTAGTCACTACATCAGCTCTTGGATCTATGTGGGGCGAATTTTGGATGCGCTATTTTCTTTAAGCATCATCACGATGATTGTGGCCTTAATCTATAAATATTTGCCTGATGTCAATATCCAATGGAGTGATGTTTGGATTGGATCTTTTCTGACTTCTTTATTATTTGCCGTCGGCAAATTCTTGATTAGTTTATACCTAAGTAGAAATAGTCTCAGTTCCACCTACGGAGCAGCAGGTTCTCTAGCAGTCGTATTATTATGGGTCAATTATTCAGCTCAGATTTTCTTTTTTGGTGCAGAGCTGACCAAAGTGTATACCAATCGCTTTGGCTCCCAGATTCGACCTGCCCGATATGCCACCGCTCTCCAAGAGCCTAGGGAGTGGGACAAGTAAAAACAATGACCTGAACTGAGCATTTCTAGGAAGCCTGCCCTCTTTCTCAGCAACCTACTAGACTACTCATTCTCCTCTCCCAAACAGCACGGGGTTAGTCTGGATTATTCACGAGAAGCGTCAGGCATCTTCTTCAAGATCAGGTAGGAGTTATTGAGTGAGTCAGCTACAAGAGAGCTTGACTGAGTAGAACACCGATTCTATTATCGTTGGCATTCCCTAGAAAACCACATTGAAGGGCAATCGATTACTACAAAGCAGGGCCAATGACAAAACAGACCCTGCCTTGCTATTCGCTATTTGAGTAGACTTTCACCCCGACGATACAGTTCACGGGCATAATCAGTCCACGTTCCTTGTCCCCAATACCGGAAGCAGCTGGTTTCAACCAAAAGAGAATAAAGCAAAGCTTCTTGATAATCTGACCGTTGGGTCACAGTGGGATCCGCTTTCACTAAAGGATCATACTTTTGGTGAAACATTGCACTTAACTGATTCATGGGTTCAAGAACGTTCTCGTAGCCTTTTACCCAGCTCAAATCATCAGTCCATGAGGCACCATCCATATGGAACTGGTGATCCGTGGTTTGAAGATCTTGAATCGTGGCTTCAACTTTTTCAGGCGTGATAGCCTCGGTCCCGATTCTGCTCCAGATTTTGTGCTGTCCCACCGCTTGGCAAACAGGGTAGTCTTCTGGGTCAACGCCTGCGGCATCTAATAGCTCTAGATATTCCGTCCCATTGATACCGACAACACCTGAACCTTGATCCTTTATTTCATGCCAAACGGGTTGATAGTCACGGGCAAACTCGTTCATCATGACGCCACCATTTTCACCATCTGCAATTTGGGTGACACAAGACGGTACAGATATGTCGCCAATCTGCTGACGACCTCGACCTTTGGCTTCGTGGTAAGGCTGCATTTGAGCAACCAGTTTGGTATCGGATCCCTGAGTTTTGATCAGAGCAGTAATGCTAATAGTTTCACCCTGGGAGTTGCGAGCAACTAACTGATTGGGAATGTACTTATGATCATGCAAAAGGCCAGAACCATCTAGTCTTTCTACAGAATGTTCTTGGACCATTAACCACCGATACCCACATTCCTTAAGGGCTTTAATATATTCAAATAAGGTATCCGGGTGATTGGGGAGGTGCATCTCAGGTGGAGAGAAGCCTTTTACCCGCTTCAGGGCTTCATCCCCGAACAGACTCGCAAAATATTGCTGCCAAGCCTGAATTTGAAGTTTGATATCTGGAATGGGTGTGGAGGGGACTACCGCATGGCTCCACATCGTTCCTAGCCATTCGACATGGGGCTGATATTGGGAATCACAGGTCAAACGCTTGAGATTATCAAGGATATCTTGCCTGCCCATTTGCTGAATCCCCCAGAGCAAATTGCCCGAGTAATCCAACATAATCCGGGGTGAGCAGCCAGAAGTCACCAGGTCAGAGATAAAATCACCCATGCGGCTATAGCACCAGGCAAAGGTTTCAGCGTTATGATTATCCCCTTCACCGGGATGCTCAAACATATATTGCAGGTTGCTAATCAACTCTCCTTGAGACCCCGCTGGAATAGTGGGCTGATGCATGTGGAGAGCACAGGCAAATCCAGCGTTGATGTTTTCTAGTCGCAGATCGGTTGTGGAGAGATAGACAGGCTCGGTATGGTTAACAAGGGCTGCCAATTCTGCTTCGCGACCCGCGATATTCGGTAGTAGAGAGTTCAATGCATCTTGCTGGAAATGAGGTGAAGGTGCTGTGGCAATCATAGGAGGTTAATCCTTGCAATAGTGAGAATTGAGAAAGACTTTTCCTGTCAGATGATAGATCACTACTCCAAAAAATTTGCTTAAGCTCTGCTAATTTCTACAACTTATTGTCAGGATTCTGAAAAAACCGGAAAATTGTTCTCCGGCTCGGAACACAAAAATTATTCTGATTGCGGTGAGGGATGCCGAGAAATACCGCCAAAAAAGACGAAATAGAACAGTGCTGCATACAGAAGTGTACTCATTAAGTCTTCCCCTGCATGAATTGGTCTTACATAAGTCCATATTGCCGGAGTCGTCAGGGCAGAATCGGGCGTATTCAAGAACAGAAAGATAAAGAGATTATTCGCTGCATGCACACCCAAGGCTAATTCCAAACCATTATCCTGCAAGGTAATAACGGCAACAAAGACCCCCCATAGAGAATAATTGAGGGCCATCAACAGAAAACCTCGTTGCATTTCAGGGTTATTGAAATGTGGGATAGCAAAGGCAAGACTGGTGGCGAGGGTCAGCACAACTGGATTTTTGGTTAATAAACTCAGGCCCTGCATCAGATAACCCCGATAGAACAACTCTTCTGTTGAAGTCTGAATCAGTGTCAGAATCAGAACCATAGGCAGCATGGCAAACCATGAACTGGGTTGAAAACTAAACGTATAATCTTGCGGCGATATCCATAGATGGAGAGCAGAAAACATCACCACAAGTGCTAACCAAACCCCAAAACCTAGCCAAAAACGGTGACGATTAATGGATAACTCGGCATTCACTAAGGTATGCAATGGACGTTGATGGAGCCTGTGAACAATGAGGTACAGCAGTCCCAGCATGAGCACAAAAGGAAGCATTCCCCCAACAACCGTACTCATAGAAGTGGACCCAAATAGCCGAAAGACTATGGCTTGCCCCATTAAACCGACATAGCCACAGATATTCCACCACGTCCATGCCATTGCCAAAACACCCAGAACATAACGCCAGCCCTCCCCCTTTCCCCGACGAGCAGAGGCCAGGTAACTTTGTGAATCTTGGAGTGAAGACATAAATAATTTCTAATGGAAGAAGCTCCTCCTATTGTGAACATCCAGGAGAAGGTTTCTTGCAGAAAAATATTGATTCAGACAATCAGCAGGGTCATGCAAGCATGCATTTTACCTAGGATTAACTTTTGATTAATAACTGCATAACCCTGTTAGTCAACACAGATATATTACTAAACGATACTTTCTGATTGAGAAGTAGTAATTACTGAAGTACTTCTGTTGGCAAGGTGTCCACAAACTGATCCACAGTTTTATATTTCTTTTCCTAAGAGTCAAGCATTTATTGATTAACTAAAGGGAGCTTCTCCTAATTTCATTGCAAGAAGACTGGCATTTTTGTTAATTGATGCTTTATCAAAAAGTTAATAAAGGTTCTTATGAAATCAACATTCAAGTTTTTACCACTCAAATATAGTTGGGTTGCGATTCATCCCCAACCCATTGGGGTAGTCCAGTTCATTGGTGGAGCCTTTTTTGGCACCTTCCCAACGCTATTTTATCGATATCTACTTGAGAAGATCTATGACAAAGGCTATACAGTTATTGCGCTTCCTTATCGATTTACGTTTCGTCATTGGTCTGTTGCGATTGGTCTGGTCCAAGAACAAAGTGCCCTTCGAGAAGCGATCCTTGCCGAGGCTAAGCGTCGCGACTATGCCTACAACATTTATGGAGAAGACCCAACTGGGGCGGCTAAGAACTACTTCTGGATTGGCCATAGTTTAGGGAATAAATATATCGCTTTGCTAGAACTTTTGACAGATCTAGAAACCAAGTCTGAGCAAGAAGTATTAGGGGATTGTGTGGGACCTGATCAATATCAAGAAATAGAGGATCGACTTAAGGGAACTGAGTTTAAGGATATTTCCCTTCTGAACCAACCTTCGATTTTGATGGCTCCGGCGATCACGGGAATTGAAAGTGCAATCCCTATAAAAGCTGTTGCGAATTTTGTAAAGCGCCTAGGCTTAGATGTTAAACCCGGTGTGGAAGAAACCCATTGTCTAATTAAGGGCAGTCAATTGTTTGGTTTGATGGGGTTGATCTCTTTTGATAGAGACAAGATTGCTGGTGATACGGTTGCCTGGCTAAAGGCAAACCTACCCCATCAGCCAGCACAGATGAGAGAACTCAAGGGAGAGCATCTGACACCGTTAGGGTATCGTTCTGGCGATCGCACCCTGGTGGATACCGTATTAAATTTTCTCAAAGCCCTTTAAGACGGGTGTTGAGGTTCTTTGGGCTAATCGAGGGCGGCTAGCCTCGATAGCTTGGTGACAACAATCACCCGTCATTTTGACAATCATCACTGAGTTCTTCCAGCCCAGACGATATATCTATTAGCAGCCACCCGGGATATGACCCAACAAAAATGGCCCATTCAACGTCATTGATGGTTGTGTCAATATTCCATACCCGTGGCCTGCCCTAGAGGATTTGTATCATGCTTTTAAATAATCGCTTTCGTATCCTTAAGCAAATTGCCAAAGGTGGTTTCGGAGCGACCTATTTGGCAGAGGATACGCATATGTTGTCAAGGCGGCATTGTGTCGTTAAGCAGTTGCAGCCTGATGTTCCAAACCAGGATTGCTATGCCATCGCCCTCAAAAAATTCAAAGAGGAAGCCGTTCTCTTAGAGCAGCTTAAGCATGATCAAATTCCCCAGCTCTATGGCTATTTTCAGCAGCAAGACCAGCTGTTTCTCGTGCAAGAGTGGGTAGAGGGTCCAACCTTAGGGGAGAAAGTCAGGGCTTTAGGACAACTGGCGGCTGAAGAAGTGCAGCAAATGCTGTTGCGGATCTTACCCGTGATTGACTATCTGCACAGTTGTAAAGTCATTCATCGAGATATTAAGCCCGATAATGTGATCTTACGGCAACAAGACAGTCGTCCTGTGCTGATTGACTTTGGATCCATGAAGCAGCACTTAAAGACCCAGGTGAGTGTTTCAGGGAATATGGTGGACTCCGTAGTGATTGGTACTGAAGGCTTTATGGCACCGGAGCAAGCCGCCCAACGAGCTGTGTATAGCAGCGATCTGTATAGTCTGGGCATGGCTGCTATGTATGCCTTGACTGCTAAATTACCTATCGAAATGGAGTCAGAGTACGATACGGGGCAGTTACTGTGGCGCACCCATGCTCCCCATGTTCATGAGCACTTAGCCAATATCTTAGATAAGGCAACAGCATTCAATCCCCAAGATCGGTTTAGTAATGCCAAGGAAATGCTAGATGCCTTAACTCTTCAGAACACCAATGAAGTGGTCACGGTCATTTCAGAACGCTCTGTCCATGCTCGACCGACTATTTTGGATATCGCAGATGTCGAAGAGGAAATAGAACAGGCATCCCCCCGGACTCTAAAGTGGCCTCAAAAGCTGGCTTTCCCGTCTGCTACGGTGATGGCCTCAATGCTTGCAGGGGGGATTGGATTTGCGATCGCACTCGGGTACCAAGGCTTTGGCCCCCAAGCCGTAAAAGCGAATCATGATCTCAATACCGGCGACTCTCTAGTCCAGGCTGCCAGTACATTCTCCGCTCAAGGGAAAGAACGAGATGCAATCCAAACCCTCTTGAACGTGCCTGCCACCTCCCCACAGGCTCCCAAAGCCAGACAGCAATTTGCTGACCTCGTTCAGTTTGAGTTGGGCAGCCAGATGGATACAGAATTGGATGCCCTCAACTTACGTAAACCGCCAGGAAAGGCCAAGCGGAGTTTAGCGGGAATTGGCGTCTCCTCTTTGTTAGAGATCGAAACCAAGACCAAAGTTGACAAAATTCAAACTAAACTCGGCTACTCACCCATCTGGACTTACAGTCCCAACTGGCCCGAATATCGGCAGCCCACGGACACCGATTTAGCAGCCGATCCCCAGTCTTGGTATGACCCCTGGTTTGAGCAATATCAACTCGCCTCTGGTATGACCCTAGAGATCATGTACGGATGTCAATCCAATACTGTGTTGCAGACCACAGAAATCTACAACCCAGATGACGTGGATTATGAGTTTATTGAAGCTCGCGTCCACCGACTCCTCCAAGGAGGGTCTCAAGGAGATATCCAACGCGCCCAAGCCGCCTTAAAACGTCTTGCTGATCAAAAAAGTGGGATCACCACAGCAGAATTTGCCACCGATACCATTAGAGGCTGGATTGTGAACCAACAAGGCCAGCTGATGATTGTGGCCCGCAAAGCTTAGATGCTGAGTCAGATCACATACCCGTCTTTGTTAAAAATGTATTCTCAAGAAGGGTCCCCTCGATCAGGTTGCCTGCCATGGAGTAGATTTTCCAGGCTCTAGGTATGTTGAACTGCTGACGATGCCTAGTTTACAGTTCCCCATGTTCCATCATTTTTAAATTGACTATGACCCAAATATGAATTTTTCTACAACCTTTCTCAGCTTGCTGCAAGACCGTCAGGGATTTCTTCAAGAGATTCATGATAGTAAGCGCTTGCGCAGTAAAATTTCAGCGCTATTACTCTGTAGTTTTTGCTGCTTTGCGATTTACGGAGGCATTGTTGGCTCGTTCCATAGCCCAATGCAGGCCCTGGCATCAGCCATCAAACTACCGGCGCTGTATCTGATTACCCTGGTGGTCTGTTTGCCCGCCCTCTATATTTTCAATGCCCTGTTTGGATCAAAGAAGACCCTATCGCAGCATTTCACCTATGTCTTGAGTGCCGCCTCTGTGATCTCAATCCTCCTCTGTGGGTTTGCACCCGTAACCTTGTTTTTTGTGATTACCATTTCCCCCATCAAGGACTATGCTTTTTACCAGCTCCTGAATGTGGTAATTTTTGCCCTTACGGGTATTTTTGGTGTGACCTTTCTTTATCAGGCCATGCGTCCTGCGGATGAAGACCATGCCAACTACAAACTCAGGTTAACGATTTTGAAATTATGGCTAGGACTTTACGGTATTGTCGGCAGCCAATTAGGATGGATTCTTCGGCCCTTCTTTGGGTCTCCAGGGCAGTTTGAATGGTTCCGGGCAAGGGAAGGCAACTTTGTCACCGGGGTTTGGAATGCCCTCGCCAATCTGCTCAATGGCGCTGGATAACGGTGATGACTTCAGCATTAGCAAACTTACGCATTACCCCCCATGAAATTGAGCGCCTCAGTGGCCTAGAGATTAGTGACCATCTCCTCAATGGGTTTCTCTGGGGAACCTATCGGTTGCCTATTCGCACCTCCAGACGCCTGCTAGCAGTGGTGATTACTGAACCGTTGGTGTTCGGACTGTCCCTGATCGTGGCCACGCCTTTGGGTTTGGCTTTTTCTCGAGGCGTGACCTCGGATCAAGATGTGGTGGTTGTGATTGGTGCGATCGCAATCGGTATCGGTATTATTCGCCAGATCAGAATGCAGTATCAGGCTCGACACCTGCGCACCTTTATGCGGCTCCTAGATGAGGTCGATCGCTACCACCAGGTTCTCGAAGCCGTCGAACTTTTTGGACGATTTGGCGCGGTGGACGACCTGAAGGTGCAAGCCAACACCCCGATTCTAGAAGGCTTGAATAAGGCTCGAGAAAGCTTAATTGCGGGCTTAATGACGGAAAAAATTCTGCGACAAAATCGAGGGTTGCTCTCCCGTCGCCAGGCTTTGCTGGAAAATATTGAAGAGAACCTAATGACCTTGCAATCTCTAGAACTTCAGCACCAAGCTCAGAACTTTGGTGATATTTTGGACCAAGCCCTAGCGATCAGCATTCGTGTACAGGATGAAGTCACTAAGCTGTCGCATTTACGTCATTCCTGATCACAACTTATGTCTAGAAGGATTATTGAGCTAGAAGCAAAATTCTCATAATGTTTCTAGCCAACAGGAGGTGCAGGACCTTTATCCCAAGCTGCGGAATCTCCTAAAGCGCTAAAAGAGATATGGGGTTGGGAATAAAAGTTAGTGAAGATTATCAATCAAAGCACTAGAGAGAGTATTTGCACCCCGATTAAAGCCGCTGACCATCACTGTTACCCGCTTCTTCGCACGGTATCCCTTGGCAAATTGCGAACAGTCAATAATGGCAGAATACTTAGAACTGTCACCAAAGACAAAAGGCGTATTATTTAGCCGTACCTCTGGTTCACGGACCTCTAAGCCTTCTCGTCTGAGGGAAACCGCAGCCTTGCGCATGCATTCCCACTGATTAAGGCGTATCGAGCTGTAGCGATAAAATAATGCGGGTCCTGCAAAAGCCCCAAGGGTACCGACAGCTTGAACACCGATTGCAACCGTTGCCATTACTAGGGCTTTACCGGAAATTTTATTTAACTTAGACATGATGTACTTCTCCTGGAGATGACTCAGGCAGGCAGCATAAATCCTCTATGCAAAGGCTAGTCTCGCCTGCGATGTAAGTCCGTTGATATCTCTAAGTTAGATTTCATACCTGAGGACGCCCGTGACTGCTATCACGGGTTTTAGCTGTTCTCAATCATCTCCTACCCGACCTTGGGAAAAATTCGGCATTATATATAGACAGCTCCTCTTCACTGCCTAGCACCCATGACCGCTTTTGACTTACATGCTCCGTTTGTGCCCAAGGGCGATCAACCTCAGGCCATTGAGCAACTCAAGACCCTCCTGAAAGCAGGGCATTCTCGCCAGACCCTCTTGGGAGCCACAGGGACGGGCAAAACCTTCACCATGGCTAAAGTGATTGCAGACATTGGCAAGCCTACCCTCATCCTTGCCCATAACAAAACCTTAGCAGCACAGCTCTGTAACGAAATCCGCTCCTTCTTTCCCAACAATGCAGTTGAATACTTCATCAGCTACTACGACTACTACCAACCGGAAGCCTATATCCCCGTCTCAGATACTTACATCGAAAAGACCGCTTCTATTAATGAAGAAATCGATATGCTCCGGCATTCGGCCACCCGGTCCCTATTTGAGCGCCGGGATGTGATCGTGGTTGCTTCTATTAGCTGTATCTATGGTTTAGGGATGCCTGCAGAATACATGAAGGCTTCTATTCCCCTGAAAGTTGGCGCTGAAGTGGACCAGCGCCAACTCCTGCGCAGCTTGGCGACAATCCAATACAGCCGTAATGACATCGATCTTGGACGGGGACGATTCCGAGTTAAAGGGGATGTTCTAGAAATTGGTCCCGCCTATGAAGATCGGATTATTCGAATCGAGTTCTTTGGGGATGAAATTGATGCAATTCGCTATGTTGACCCTGTCACTGGTGTGACGTTGCAGAGTTTAGACGGGCTTAATATTTATCCTGCCCGCCACTTTGTGACCCCTACAGAACGCTTAGAGGCCGCCATTGCCAACATCGATGCTGAGATGAAACTCCAGGTAGAGCATTTGGAAGCAACAGGAAAACTTCTAGAGGCTCAACGCCTAAGTCAAAGAACCCGCTATGACCTAGAAATGCTCAGAGAAGTAGGTTACTGCAATGGAGTTGAAAATTATTCTCGGCATCTAGCGGGGCGCCAAGCAGGTGCTCCCCCCGAATGTCTGATTGATTATTTCCCCAAGGATTGGTTACTGATGGTGGACGAATCTCATGTGTCAGTCCCCCAGATCCGAGGGATGTATAACGGAGATCAGGCCCGCAAGAAAGTGTTAATTGATCATGGTTTTCGACTACCCAGTGCCGCTGATAATCGACCGCTAAAATCGGAAGAATTTTGGCTTAAGGCAAATCAGTGTGTCTTTGTGTCAGCAACCCCAGGTCAATGGGAGCTTGAGCTGTCTGAGAATCGGGTGGTAGAGCAGGTGATTCGACCCACTGGCGTAGTGGATCCTGAAATTTTTGTGCGGCCCACCACTGGCCAAGTGGACGATTTATTGGCTGAGATTCAAACTCGGGTCAGTCTACAAGAGCGTACTCTGATTACCACCTTGACCAAGCGGATGGCGGAAGATTTGACAGAGTATTTTGAAGAGCGTGGGGTTAGAGTGCGTTACCTGCATTCAGACATCAATGCCATTCAGCGCATAGAAATTCTCCGTGATCTGCGCCAAGGTATCTTTGATGTCCTCATAGGCGTCAATTTACTCCGGGAAGGACTGGACCTACCGGAAGTATCTCTGGTGGCTATTTTAGATGCAGATAAGGAAGGATTTCTGAGGGCCGAGCGCTCCCTTATTCAAACGATTGGTCGTGCTGCTCGCCATGTCAGGGGTCAAGCCATTCTCTATGCCGATAACCTCACCAACAGTATGGAGAGGGCTATTTCCGAAACGGAACGTCGCCGCAAGATTCAGCTGGCCTATAACAAAAAGCATGGTATAACGCCCCAACCCGTCAAAAAAGGGTCAGACAATGCTATTTTAGCTTTTCTGGAGGTTTCTCGCCGCCTGAATACTCAGGAGCTAGAGGATGCTTACGAGCAGGTAGAGGATATCCCCCTAGAAAGCGTGCCTGAGTTGATTACGCAAATGGAATCTCAAATGAAGGAAGCGGCTAAGAATCTGGAGTTTGAGGAGGCTGCCAAATATCGAGATCGGATCAAGAATTTGAGATCGAAATTATTGGGTCACTCATCGTCTTAGACCCATCGTACCTGCCACAGGGCAAGGTCAGCGCTCTACCCCTAACCAGATTTTGCAGATTCATGGACTGATGGGTGTGAAAACACGTATGCCTTGAAATAAGGGGTACTGTATTTGAATTTAGCTACACTAAAGGTCTGGTGCCACTTGTAATAGCTAATTCATAAAATCTATTTAAATATTTTTTTATCTCACTCATCATCAATCGTGGCAAGTGTTCCATTTGGAACCTTAGTTGAGACTATTTTTGTGCTATTTGAGCAAACAACCGTAGGGGAGTTCTGCAAGGAAACATTGACTTGTCAGTCTGAAACTCCTATTCAAGACCTTCTAGATTGTCTTCAGTCAGGTGATGCTGACCCTGATGTTGAGTCTCGAACTATGGGCTCAGATCCCTCTCAGTTGGTCGTCATCAATGACCAAAAACAGCCTATTGGTTTGATTTCATGCTCTGAATTTGTGAGTCTGTTCGTTGCTGAACAGCACCTTGCGCCTTCTTT
Organism: uncultured Acaryochloris sp.; assembly: GCA_937941595.1. GTDB lineage: Bacteria > Cyanobacteriota > Cyanobacteriia > Thermosynechococcales > Thermosynechococcaceae > Acaryochloris. Next base: position 12,725 of record CALDHF010000022.1, read on the forward strand.
GTCTCCCCAACACCCCATTGCTGAGTGGGTAAACCGACATCCTCATCCTTTGCAATGTGTCCCCGCAACCTATTCTCTTAAAGAATTCTGGCTATACTCGCAAACCTTTTCTGAAGATATCAGTTTGTCTTGGGCCATTGTTGACGAAGCGACTGGAGAATATCAGGGATTACTGGATACACCCAGACTGGTTCAATTTCTGACCCAGCAAACCCCCCTCAGTATTGCGATTAAATTTTCTTCAGATTTAAAGAGTGCGTTGTCGCCGACTTTAGAGCTGTCTTCATTCTCTGCACCGAAAACGGAAGCGGCATCCCCTCCATTGGAGCAAACCTTCAGTGCTGAATTATTAGCCGAAAT
>CALDHF010000023.1 GCA_937941595.1 uncultured Acaryochloris sp.
TATGACCTTGTTTCAACAGGCAGCCCAGTCCGAGAAACTGCCCACGGAAAACATCGAAGCGATCCAAAACATTATTCAAAAGGCAATGGCTCGATTCGCTGACGCTGACTATTCTTCTATTTACAGCGCAATTAAAGAATAATAGAGAATTCTATATCCATAAGAAACCATCTTCTATCAACTGAGAACAGTTTGCTTGGTTTCTAGGACTTTTTCTACGATCTCCGCTGCTCGAGCAACACCTCCTGCTTGTTCAATATCTTGTTGCACACCTAACGCTTGCTGTCGATAAGTTGGATCATTCAATACCTTGTTCAGGGCATGACGTAACTTATGCGTGGTCAAGGACTTTAAAGGAACGACCTCACCTGTTCCAGACCATTTAATCCGGGCAGCAACTCCAGGTTGATCATTGGCGATGGGGATAGCCACCATAGGCACTCCCTCAGCCAAACATTCCAGGGTTGTATTCATTCCTGCATGAGTAATACATAAGGTGGCACGTTTTAACAGCTCCAACTGTGGTGCATATCGGACCACAATCGGGCTGCCAGGTAAAGGGGGTAAGTCTGCTTTGTCGAAGGATCCTCCTAAAGAAATGACAAGCTGGGCCTCTAAATCGGCACAAGCATCAGCAATTTGTGAGAACACATCAATTAAACGATTTTGTAGCGTTCCTAACGATGCATAAATGAGCGGTTTTCCTGAGAGTTGTTCAAACGGAAACGGAACAGGTTTTCGACTGGTTATTCGTGAATAGGGACCTGTGAAATGAAAATGTCTAGGTAATCGCTGCCGTGGATATTCAAAACTGGGGGGTTGTTGGCAGAGTTGGGCCAGGGATGAGTAAGCTTGATTTGGATGAGAGTACGCAGGCAATCCCCATTTTTGTCGATAAGAACTCACTACCTGACGAATCGGTTTAGTGAGCTGTGTTAATAGACTGTAAGCGAGCTGATTTCGTAGACGTCCCAGAAGAGAGGGGTTGTAAGCCCAGCCTGTGTTGAACGGAGGTATATCAGGATCTCGATTCAACATCAGCGCACTACAGACGGTAATAAATGGAATTTGGAGATGCTCAGCGATAGTGCTTCCCTCAATCAATGTTTGATCGATTAAGAGAAGTTCCACATTTTCAGACTTAAGCGCTTGGGGAACTTCCCTTAAATTTAGAATTGTGCCCTGTTTAAATAGCTCGATGGTATATCTCAGAGCAGATAATCCTTCTAAATCGCCCAAATGAGACAGGTGACTTTGAACAGATCCTAAGGGCATACTTTTTGTAACTATTGGTTTAAACCCTATGCCTGCATCCTGGGCACTAGCTTGGGCATCAAGTGGACCTATCAGAGTCATCTGATGGCCTCGGTTTTTAAGTTCATGCCCTAGAGTGGTCATTGGATTTAAATGACCGGATGCCACTGGGGAAAGAATACCAATGTGAGACATCATTTTTATCCAAAACGATAATGTTTGCGGACAGCACCACGAATATTCCAAGTACAAGACATCTCCGCCGGGAAGGTGACCAGATCGCCCTTGCCCATAGTGACGGGTTCGCCACCCTTGGGGGTGACCACCACATCCCCCTCTAAGAAATAACAGGTTTCAGATTCATCATAGGTCCAAGGGAATTCTGAAACTTCTTTGGACCAGATCGGCCAACTCAGCACTTGCAGCTCTTGCAAGCGTTCCTTACTCGGCTGGCTTTCTACCTGAATTTGGGTTTGCTGTTTAGTATTCATGGGGATTGCCTTCTAAACATCTCACTCAAGCAGCTTAACATCCTGATTTAGCGAGATAGGGGCAGCTTCATCCCTACCACTAGATCAGACTAAGCTGCTTTTGAGGGGAATAACCCGGAAAGATTTTATTGAGTTGCTGAGGATTTACCCCCATTCCTGTTGTCAGTAGCGGTGCGATCGCATCCCTGAAATCAGTCGTCACAGCTAAATCCCGTCCCTGATGACGTTGAGATTCAGCCAGTCCCGGCCAATCGCCATAGACTTGGCGCCCGCGCACCTGTCCCCCTAAAACCCAGAGGACATTGCCATGGCCATGATCTGTGCCTCGATTGCCATTCTCGGCTACCGTCCGTCCAAATTCTGACATCACCACAATGGTTGTGTCATCAAAGGTATTCCCCAGGCTAGTCTTTAACTGGTTCAATCCTTGACCTAAAGGTTGCAGCAACCGCGCGAGCTGTCCTTGGCTAGCCCCTTGGTTGACATGGGTATCCCATCCTCCTAAGGAGATAAAAGCAATTTGGGTTTCAGCATTCCCACTTAACAGCTGGGCTATACGGCGACCATTGGTTTTTAGACTAGAGGGACCTGGAGCCCCTTTAGAGGCTTTCATCATTTCCGTATCCAATTCAGTTTTGAGAATATCTCGAGCTACCAAGCCTTCTTGATAAGCCTGACTAAGCTTTGTATTCCCCTGATAAAGGCGATCAAATGCAGATTGAATCGGCGGTTTGTCTAAGGGCAGGGGCCTAACGGCCTGTTGACCAAAAGGTAAGTTTGCCACCGACTTGGGACCCGATAGAATTAACGGGGTCTGATTTCCCAAATTCAGACCTTGAGTAGGGCGGCCTGCTGGCAAATGTGCCAAGACCCGATTCAACCAGCCATCTCCTGCTTTTTTGTGGCCGGGGGTTCCCAACTCCATATAGTCTTGGGCATCAAAATGAGAGCGCGTTGGATCCGGCGACCCACAGGCATGGACAAAGGCTAGCTGTTTCGACTGCCATAGAGGCATCAGATCAGCTAAAGCTGGGTGCAGTCCAAATTGCCCATCTAGATTGATGGCCCCCTGAGTTTCTCCGGGTTTAGGAATGGCCAGGGTTGGACGAGCCTCATAATACCCAGCTTCTCGATAGGGAACGACAACATTCAAGCCATCAACAGCCCCCCGCAATAGAATCACAATTAATTTGGGGCGACGACCGGAACGATTTTGAGAATAAGCGGGCTGTTTATGCAACCCATTCAGCCCCATGATGGTGAAACCAGAAGCGGCAGTGAGGGTAGAGTACTTTAAAAACTGTCGACGTTTCATAGCAATTCCAATTGGGTTCTCAGGGAATGGGCGGGGGAGATCAGATGCGAGCCATCAGAGGCAGAAGAGATTTAGCGATACATCATTTCAGGGCTGCCCAGCATCAGTGCAGCTCTGAGCCGCTGGGGACTGCCATCAATTACAGATTGAGTTTGATCCGAAAAATACGTCCCTAATGTTTTTTCAAGCTGAGCCGATTGGACAATCGTACGTTTTCGTCCCTGACCCCGAGCCAAGGCTGTTGCTAAGCTGATGCGACGAATCGTAGCGTCAGGATTAAGCCAGGAGACTTCTGTATTGCCATAGCCATTCGGCGTTCGACATTCATAAAGAGGCATACTAAACTGCCTCAAAGATCGAGTCATGAACTGGGGGTTGACCCTAGGGTTACCCACGACTCTGGCCATGGAAATCAGGTATTCGTATGGGGTTTTAAATTTTTGTCCATAGACCTGAGGGTTTCTGAACTCAGAACTTTGAAATAAGGTTTCTAATACGGCGCGAATATCACCATCGGTGGCCTGAAATCGCTGAGCTAGGCGATCGACTAAAGCAGGGGGCGGCGTATCAGCAACGAAATATTGGGCCAGCTTGTAGCTAATATGTTGAGCCGTGGCTGGATGGTTCGCCAAGATATCTAGGAGCTGTTCCCCTTCGGCTATTCCTTGTCCTGTAATGGTCTGTCCCATAAAGGTTTTGCGGCTAGGGTCATGGCGTCTAGCATTAAAATAAAAGCCCTCAGTAGCTTTCATCTTCTGGCGACCTTGAGGTAAGCCCCAGCCCGTTAAGATCTGGGCTGCTGCAACAACATCGGCTTGGGAGAAGCCCCCGTTGACCCCCATGGTGTGGAGTTCTAGTAATTCGCGGGCGTAATTTTCGTTCAACCCCTTGAACCGACCCCGTGCTCCTGGGCTGTTGGGCGCTGTATTTTGCCAGTTGTCTAGGTAGAACAACATCGCCGGATGTTTGGCGGTGGCTCCCAATAAATCCCTAAAGGAGCCCAAGACATAGGGGCGGATTGCCTGTTGTTCATAGGCCCCTACCCATAATCGAGTTTTACCTTTGTTAGCAGAGACATTGAAGTGATTAAACCAGAAGTTAACCATCACTTCTTCTAGTTGGTGAGAACTAGACACGGCCCGAATGAGGCGAGCTTCAGAGGCTTTTTTAAAGGGGATGCCAGTCCGCTGTCGCCTTTTTTTACGCTCTGCTGGACTCAGTTTTGGTTGGCCTTTGCCGGGTTGTTTATAGGCATACTGGCGTTCTAACTGCATTGGTTTTAAGGTCAGGGTTGGATGTTGCCGTTGTCGACGCAGTTCTGGCGATTCCTTCAGAGTCTCTGGAGAGAGCTGTTCCTGAATATAACCATCAATACCGATGGACCGAACATGCTGGATATCCCCCGGACTAGGGCCAAAGCTGAGGCGATTGATGATATGAACAATATCGGCATCTGTGGAGGGGGCTGCGATCGCACTCGGTATTGCTCCATAACAACCTCCCAACCAAATCCCCAATCCCACCCACAGGCTGAGGGAAAATCTGAGGATCTTGCAATACTGTTTTGCCATGTTCTATGCCAATTTTATGTCTGAGTCTAACTCCGTGACAGAAATTGCACGGGTTAGATCCAAAGACAAAATTAGAGGTTTTTTGTTTCTGACAACAGGCTCACTGTGGCCACTCCCTGACCCACAAAACTTTGGCTTTGAGTGGGCGTCTGAGGTTCTGAAAAAGTTGTGGACCGCAACCACTGCATGAAATAAACGACGCCAATAGAGGTGACACCACCTAACGCCAGCCCCGCAATCAGCAAAATCCCAAAGAACTTCTTGATCGTCCGTTGGTTATCAGCCACAGCTCGCCGACTGTCTTCTGATAATTGCGAGAAATCTCGATCAAGTTCAGAGGACGATTTTCTCTGAGTCGACAGCAAAGATTCAAAGTCATCGGGGGGCTGGAAGGGTCGGTTACTCATCGACAAGCTCCTTGAAAGTTTCCAGTTAGACAACAGAAGCAGCTTCTAAAAAGATCCGCTTGACTTCTGTATGGGATTCTCGAATTTTACGTTCAATGCGACGGGTGGCAGCTTCGATCTCGTCTGATGACAGACCATCTTGAAATTCAATGTTCATGGCTAACATAATATCCTGTGGGCCAAAGTGGAGCGTAATCGGTGCTTCCATTCTGGTAACCGCATCATCCGACTGGACAATCTGTTTGATGCTCTCCCGCGTTTCAGGAGATGCACTTTCGCCAATTAATAACCCCTTGGTTTCAATCACCAACACAATGGCGACAACCGTTAGTAATATGCCAATCACAATAGAGGCAATGCTGTCATAGATAGAATTATGGTGCAACTGGCTCATATAGACACCGACAAAGGCAATAGCCAGACCAATTAATGCAGCACAATCCTCAAAAATAACAATAAACGAACTGGGATCTTTACTGTTGCGGAGGGTTCGCCAAAAACTATCTGAGTTTTGAGGAAGGTTTTTCCGAAACTCACGAACGGAAACAAATAATGCAATCCCTTCAAACAGTGCAGAGGCCCCCAATACGATGTAGCTGAGGGTTGGATCATGGGCTGGGGCCTGTACTTTCATGCTGGTCAGCCCTTCATAGACAGAAAGGCCGCCCCCCAGAGCAAAAATCAGTACGGCAACGATTAGGGACCAAAAATAGAGTTCTTGGCCATAGCCCAAAGGATGTTGTTCATCAGGACTCGTTTCGCTTTTATGAAGACCATAGAGGAGTAAAACTTCATTGGTAGAATCAACCACTGAATGAATCCCCTCTGACAGCATGGCAGAGCTACCACTGATGCTTGCACCAATAAACTTGGCAATGCCAATGGCAATATTGGCAGCCATGGCGGCATAAATAGAAACTTTGGATGAATGTGTGTTTGACATATGGTGGGGATTGAATGGCTTGAGCTGAAAGAGTTTTAAGAATCAATAGTGAAGCATAAGGGATAGTTAATGATCATCCTGAGAGCATTGCCATTTCGTCTCAGTCTCGCGCAATAAATGCGCGGCCATTGAGCAGAAGGCAATATCAATAGTGCCCTAGCCGCACCCACTTTTTCAATCCCACTCGGAGTCTGGATCAGGATAATTTACAGTCTCTTATCCTTGGTTCAGCTTTTGGGTATTGGTGACTAAACTCTTAGCAAACTCATCCAACCGCTCTGCCAGCTTCTCGTCAATCAACTTCCCATCCTCATCGAAGGCCCGCCAGGCTTGACCTATAGCAATTTGTTCTGGAATCACCCAAGCATGGACCCAGCGCATGATCAGTCGCATTTCATTAAGCGCATTGCTGTTTGATTGTCCCCCTAAAACACTCACTAACCCTGCTACTTTCCCACTTAGCTCTGTGAACCCCATCAAATCTAGGGCATTCTTCATCACGCCACTGACGCTGCCGTGATATTCCGGTGTTGCTAATATCAGCCCGTCAGCTTCAGTGACTGTTTTTTGCAGCAAACTCACGTCTGGAAAGTCGGAATAGTCCTTGCCCCCATCACAAAAAGGCAGGGTCATTGTTCTCAGATCCAGAATTTGGACGTCAGCTCCGAGAGATTGAACTCTATCCGCTGCCAACTTCAGAGCCATCATGCTATAAGAGGTCGTTCTCAGACTACCGCCGATCCCAACAATTTTGGTCATAGCCATTGTCTCTAACAGAGGATTTCTCAAAGTTTAGCGAAATTAGTGTTAGGTCAGTGTCAGCTTGCATTGGATGCTGGCCCACCCTGAACGCCATACCACCTAAACCACGGGGCTTATGGTCCAGTGCGCTCAACCAATAGTCAATACAGTAACGCATTCACTTAGCCCTTATTCTGGCGCTCGAGGGTTAGGATCTAAATAAAGGGCTACCGTTTTATACAGAGGTCTAAGCATCCTCTTCATCTGGTAAACCGAAGACCTGACGAAAGACTTTGCCCACCTTGTATCCTGAATCGATGGATTCTAAGGGATCTTTGCGGAGACGATGGCGCAAACAAAGGGTAATGACGCGACGAATATCATCCACAGTTACTTCTGTGCGCCCCTCATAGGCAGCAATCGCTTTGGCAGCTCGATTACTAACAATATCGCCCCGCAGTCCATCTACATCTAACTCAGAACATACCTGAGAAATATTGACCCGCAGTTCATGGTCAATGGTGACATTGGCGAGGTTATTCTGAGCATTCACCAGTTTCTCTTGCAACGCTTTTTGAGTCGATAGATGATCTTCCAAATAAGCATGGGGTTCTTGATCAAATTGAGATCGTTCTTCCACGATCTGAACCCGTAAAGTGGGATCTTTAACGGTATGAATTTCGGCATGCATCCCAAATCGATCCAATAATTGGGGGCGCAATTCTCCTTCTTCCGGGTTGCCAGAGCCAACCAAAACAAATCGGGCGGGATGGCGAATTGAAATTCCTTCCCGTTCTACGGTATTCCAGCCTGAAGCCGCAGAGTCTAGCAAGACGTCTACGAGGTGATCATCCAGGAGATTGACCTCATCTACATACAGGATGCCACGATTGGCTTTGGCTAGTAATCCAGGTTCAAAGGCTTTTACCCCGTCTGCCAAGGCTTTTTCAATATCGATGGTGCCGCAAACCCGATCTTCAGTTGCCCCCAAAGGCAAATCCACCATGGGTACCTGCATTTGTGTGACAGCCAGGGTTTGATCCTTGGCTACTTGTGCTTTGACTGCGTCACTCATCAATTCTGGATCTTCTGGATCGCTATTAAACGGATCATCCAAAACAACATTAATTTCTGGCAGTAAATCAGCCAAGGCACGAATAGTTGTGGTTTTGCCTGTACCCCGATCTCCCATAATCATCACGCCCCCAATTCTGGGGTCAATGGTATTTAGGATTAATGCCAGCTTCATTTCTTCTTGGCCGACAATAGCTGTAAAAGGGAAAACAGCGCGGGAGGGAGCTTTGGTAGCAGTAGAACTCACAAAAATACCTGATCAATAGCGTTATTCAGTGTTTTCTATTGTGCCATATGGACGACGCTCCAAGGGGCACAACTCAGTTAAGTCAACGGATTGCGAATCCAGTTGAGATGCTCTAAAGGCCAAAATCGGAGATTAGCGCGGCCAATTAAATTCGAGAGGGGCAAGAATCCCCAAATATGGGAGTCGTTACTGTTATTGCGATTGTCGCCCATAACGAATAGTTTTCCTTCCGGCACGATGATTGGATCCATCTCATATTGAAGGGGTTCCGCAATATAACCTTCTGTGAGGGGTTGACCATCCAAGTAAACCTGTCCGTCCTTCACGGCTACGGTTTGTCCAGCTACACCGATTACCCGCTTAATAAAGGCCTGCTCTGGTGCATAACCCACTGCTTGCAGAGGTATGGGGGTATGGAAAACAACCACATCTCCCGATTGAGGCGGGCGCAGTTTAAAGGAGAGCTTTTCGACGACAACCCGATCCCCTGGCGTGAGGGTGGGTTCCATAGAAACGGAAGGGATGAAGCGAGACTCAGCGACATAGCCGCGAATCAGTAAGGCGAGAATGAAGGCGATCGCAAGGGTGAGGATATTGTCTTTCTGTACTCGCCAAAGTCTACGCCAAACCGGGATGGAGTCGGCCTCAGGCGTGGGTTGCTCCTCTGAGGTCATAAATACTATTCTCTAACGTCACTGTCTAAATTGCTTCCTAGACAACTAGGATACTCCTCAGTAGAGTCTTTTGAGGATATAGTCTGTCAAATCAATTAAAGCTTGTCGAGCGTCAGAAGCAGGCAAAAAGTCAAGATGATGAGCTGCTTGATGGGCAAATTGCTCAGCTAAGGCTCGTGACTTGGGAATGCCTTGACTATCATGAACGAGGGCGATGGCCTCTTCTAAATCCTCTGTTTTTTCAAGTCGCCGTTCGATCAAAACTTTTAGATAAGGTTTCTCTGCCATTGCGAACAACACCGGCGCGGTCAAATTGCCACTGCGCAAATCAGAACAAGCGGGCTTACCCAGTGCACTAACAGACCCGGTAAAGTCCAATATATCGTCCACGATTTGGAAGGCTAAACCCACACAGCGACCATAAGCATAAAGATCTTGATTGACTTGAGTGGAGGTCCCACTCAGGACCCCTGCCGCTTTGGCGCTATTGGCCATTAAAGATGCCGTTTTGTAATATGACTTTTCTAAATATGTTTCTAGGGTCAATTGGGTATCAAAACAGTTGATACCTTGCTGGATCTCACCCTCGGCAAAATCTTTTATCACTTCAGAGAGGAGTTTCACCACTTCCAAATTATCGAGATTGGCCAAATACCAAGAAGCTTGGGCAAAGAGAAAGTCACCTGCCTGGATAGCGATCCGATTGCCAAACAGACTATGTACGGTTGGTACTCCGCGCCGTACACCTGAATCATCGACAACGTCATCGTGCAACAGGCTAGCCGTGTGAATCATTTCAGTGATTTCTGCTAGCCGTCGATGCCTGGGAGTCAGGTCCTGATCAGGGAGAAGAGCTCTGGAGACTAAGAGGACGATGGCTGGACGCATCCGCTTTCCTCCAGCTTGAAACAGATGTTCAGCCGCGGCATAAAGAACTGGATGTTGGGCGCGTACCAGATCTTTGAGATTGTCGACCAGTATGGCTAAATCTGACTCAACTGGATCAAAGAGGGATGTTACTGAGGTCATTGATTTGCTTATCTCTGACTGTTTTGAAATAAGGATTACAAAATTTTACATATTCTTATCACATTGTAACTCTCTTCGTTTCCTAGGGGGTTCCTAACTGATCAGTAATTCAAAACTCTATGGGATTTTCACTAGTAGTTCTGTAATCGTCTCTCAACCTTGCTGCTTGATCTCCATCTCTTTCAACTCAAGTAGAAATATTGTATTTTGAAAAAACTAGACAGCCAGCGTTCCCTTGATAGAGACTGATTCGACGATTTCTGGATCCTGCAAAATATCAATCCTTATGCAATGGATCTGGCTCTCGAACTTAATGAATGACTCGACTTAAAAGGCGAAAAATGGGATGAGGTTCGCAGGTCGGATTCACAGAAAATAAGTCGAGCGATGATATGGCGTTTACAATTTAATTTCAACTATATCGCTGAACAGTTGTGTGTTTGGGCTTGCAGCTTGATGCAGATCCATAAGTTGGAGAACAGTAATTCCATCGTGAAAATCGGGGTAAGTTTCTGCCGCTGTTGGGGGGATGAGTTATCCACCCCAGCCTGATAGCCCGCCCATACAAAAGACTTGTGGATAAGATGGTGGGCGTATAGGCCGGACCAGAGCTCACCTAATTACCAGATTTTCAACCGCTGAACTCTTGGAAAAATACTCTTAAGGCTTGGGACATTCAGCAAGACGAGATTTCTTTGTAGAAGACGTCTAGCCTTGATCACGCACCAGTCGCTCCAGTCTTGACGACGAGGATATCCCACAACACAACTTGTTTGTCTATCACAAACGTTTAGCTTGACGAATCAATGAAGGATTGGAGATTGAATCCATGAATAATGCAGGCTAGGGGAGGAGATTCAATCCCTCTCTAAAATCGTTGTAGAGTTATGGTTAGAGCCTGTCTGCGGCTAGGGATTGTCGCTGCAACCACACGTTAATGAGCATAACCACACATGTCTGAGTCTCCGTCCACTAGTAAGTCTAATCAAACCAGTGTTTGGCGTACCCTCAGTGGTGCATTGTTGGCGGCAGTTTTCGCATTGCCGTTAGCAAAGATGTCTAGATTAATCGCCCTGTCCTTCGCTGAGCACCCCTTCACCTCAGACAATCAGTTTGCCCTCAAAATTTCAGTGGCATTGAGGACTTTGGTGGTTGGTTTGATGACCTTGGCAACTGGGATTTTTTGTTTTGCCGCATTAGGCCTTGTCGCTTTATCGATTCAGATTCTATGGCAGAACATCAGATCTACTGCATCACGAGCTGAAACAGATCTGTCAGATCAGTGATGAGGCTTAAAACAGATCTGGCCGGATCTGTTTCACACTTTGAGATACAAGCGAAATTTCCTTGTGCATAAGTCCTTGAGAAGGGATTAGATTCTAAATGAGAGGAATCAGGGATTGCCTAACTGATTAAGAAACCGCTATCCAGAGGGTACAAACGCCTAGTAATATCAAAAGGGAGCAATTTAATGCTCTATCTGTGCAAACCCCTTCTCATACGGGTTGGTGCCTGGGGTTAGTTGCTGTTGAGATAGGATTTATAAAGGAAATCGTAGTTATGACCACTAAACCAGACCGTGTTGTTCTAATCGGCGT
>CALDHF010000024.1 GCA_937941595.1 uncultured Acaryochloris sp.
TTGGGAATCACCAGCTGCTGTGGATCAAACCAGCGACTTGTGGATAAATTCTGGCGCAGTTGTTCGGTATGTCTAGCTTCTATTGTGAAGTCCAGCTCATCTAACAAGGCACTGGTGAATTCTTCGGCAATAGCTTTGAGATCATAGTCTTTGCCGATATCGGTTCGTGACGCTAGGTCAGCAAGGGTGCGAATCAAGGCAATATCTTGATTGACAACGGCATCAATACCGGGTCGTTGGATTTTGACGGCGACGGGTTGACCATTCGCTAGGACGGCGCGGTGGACTTGGGCAATAGAGCCTGACGCGACCGGTTTCGTATTAATCTCAGTAAATTTTGTGCGTAGTTCTCGGGTGATCTGTTGCTGGATAACAACATTAATTTCTGCCCAGGGAACAGGAGGAACCTCACTTTGCAATGTAGAGAGAGCTTCAATATACGGTGCAGGCAAAATATCAGGTCGCGTACTCAGAAGCTGGCCTAACTTAACGTAGACCGGACCCAAGTCCACCAGAATATTACGGAGAACTGCAGGGGGTGGTAGAGCCGCTTGAGTGGCTTTGCCCCCCGTAAGTAACTGCTGCATGAAGTCCCAGCCATTGCTGAGGACAACTTCAATAATTTCGCGCTGCCGGGAGGCGGTTTGCGTTATACCCGAAAACACAATGCCTCCTAGAGGATGATGATGATTCGTTGGGTGTTCAGTGTCCTGATACTGAAGATACTAGCTCAAATCCAATCAGCTAGGTGAGGATAAATTATCAAGCTGTGCGCGGCAAAGGGCAAAACTGCTTGGCAGATATCAAAAACATGATAGTTTTATCGAATTTTTGATCAATGAGGAATAAACCGATATAAACTATAGTTCTTAGTCTCAAAAGTAGGCTTACAGGCTATAGCTTTGCTTCAAATTATTAAAGAAATATATGGGTATATATTTGAATATTGCGGCATTTTTTAGATAAAAATAGCTATATTGTTCGTTCTTTGTATCTATCACATTTTAGAACTGAGTCCTGGTCGCTGCAAGGGCTATAAATCATTGACTACACGGATTTCAAGAAAAACAAATATACCAAGCATCAAGACTGCAGAACGATCTTGAGATCATAAATGCACTTCATTGATTCACAACATGTATGTTTATTCCTAAATGGAAATATCGATGGCAGCCTTGTCAAGGACTATGGATTAATTCATGCAATAAACTATTAGCTCTATCTGCCATTTCTGCTGTCATATCTTGTACTAATGTAGCCATCGCTCAAATCATTCCTGACAATACTTTGGGGGTGGAGAGTTCTTCCTTGCTGCAGGGTGACACTGCTATCAATGGTCAGTCGGCCGATATTATTGGAAGCGGTGCCAGCAGGGGAGGCAATCTCTTTCATAGCTTTGAAACGTTTAATATTGCGGTTGGCCAACAGGTTTACTTTAAAAATCCAGCAGGCATCGTACGGATCATGAGTCGGGTGACTGGCAATCAGCCCTCCAGCATCTTAGGAACACTAGGTGTACAGGGCGATGCTGATTTATTCTTAATGAACCCCAATGGCATTCTCTTTGGCCCTCAATCTAAATTAGATATCAATGGATCTTTCATTGGTACTACGGCTGAGCGTCTCATCTTTGAACAGAATGTTGAATTCAGGGCAGACAACCCGCAAGTGTCCCCACAACTCAGCATCAATGTGCCCTTGGGTCTGCAATTCAACCGTCCGCCTGCCGATATTGTGGCTCAAGGTTCAGGCCATCAATTGCTGTCGAGGAACCCGTTGTTTGCCTTCTCTGAGCGCACAGGCAGTCGTGAGTTGGATTTGACGGTGAATCCAGCCAAAACCTTAGCATTGCTGGGCGGCACTATCGACTTGAAAGGTAGTATTTTGACGGCACCCGGTGGAAGTATTCAATTAGGAGGGGTGAAAGCTGGTTTTGTCTCTATGGGGCCTTCTTCATTGGGATGGACCTTCAATTATCAAAATGTTCAAAGCTTTGGCGATATTCACCTCTCTCAACAAGCTTTAGTTGATGGAAGCGGTATAGATAGAGGCCTCACAGGTACCATTCAAGTCCAAGGCAACCGTCTCTCCTTAAATGATGGCTCACTCCTTCGCATTCGAAATCAGGGGAATCACAGGGGACGGAGTTTGGTGATTAATGCTTCTGATTCTGTCAGCCTGATCGGCACTAATCCCAGCGCTAATATTCGTAGTGGCTTGATTGCGACCTCTTTGAAAATGGGGCGAGGGAGTGACATTTTTCTATCCACTCCCAAACTGATGTTGCAAGATGGAGGACTGATTTCTGCGAGTACCATCGGTCCTGGGCCAGGAGGAACTCTGATTGTTAATGCGACTGAATCCATAGATGTATTGGGAACTTCACCTTTAAATCCGCTTTTGCTGAGTCTTCTGAGTACTAGTACTGCTGGCTCGGGGCATGCTGGGGATGCCTTTATCTCTACAAAGCGTCTGCGGGTGATGGCAGGTGGTTTGGTTACATCTGCCACTTTGAGTACTGGGAAAGGCGGCGATCTAACTGTTTCTGCTTCAGAGACAGTCGAGCTTGTTGGTGTCGGTCCAGCCTTATTTGCCAATAGTGCTGTGTCAGCATCTGGCCTGAATAGTGGTGATGCAGGTAATTTAACCATTAACACCCAAGAATTGGTGATTAAAGATGGTGCAAGGGTTGATGCTTCTACCTTTGCTAGTGGTGCGGCTGGCAGTGTGACAATCAATGCTAGTGAATCCGTTGAGGTGAGTGGGATTGCCCCTGGTGGCCGAGATTCTAGTCTGATTATTTCGTCTGCCAATCTGCTCAGCCCAGCATTGCGGGCTGCCTTTATCCTTCCTCCGATGCCAACTGGAGAGGCCGGTAGTGTGACAGTTGCGACCAAAGACTTACGGGTTACTAATGGTGCTGCCGTCAGCGTGAGAAATGATGGGCCGGGGGATGCCGGCACTTTGCAAATTGATGCAAATCATATTGTGCTGGCAAATCAAGGCAGAATTACGGCATCAACTCAGTCTGGGAATGGTGGAGATATTAATTTACAGGTCAAAAACAGTTTGCTGTTACAAAACAACAGTCTCATCTCAGCCACTGCCAATGGCCTTGGTGATGGTGGCAATATCAATGTTAATGCTGATCTGATTGTGGCTTTTCCTACGGAAAATAGCGATATCGTTGCTGACTCTGTTTTCGGGCGAGGTGGCAAAATCTCTATTACTAGCAAAGGGCTGTTTGGCCTTGCAGTGCGAAATCAACGGACTGATTTGAGCGAGATCACAGCTATTTCCCAAACGAATCCTACTCTCAATGGCATTGTTGAGATTAATAACCCTGAAGTTGATCCGAGCGATAGCCTGACGGACTTACCTGAAGCTATTTCCGTGCCTCAAACGATCGCTCAGGGGTGTCGTGCGGGCCAGTCTGTGGGCAATAGTCAATTTGTCCATGTGGGTCGAGGCGGGTTACCGTCTGATCCTGGGGGATCTCAAACTGCATCAGCTGTCTGGCATGATTTGCGAGGATTTCAGATCCAGCAGGCTCTCACACTAGGTCACAAACGCCATTCTGATTCCATCCCTAACAAGCCGGAGCAGAGTACAACTGAACCGGAACCTGCATCCCCAAAAATCATAGAGGCCCAAGGGTGGATTCATAATCCGCAAGGTCAAACGGTTTTGACCGCAAAATTACCGCCAAAACAGGGGCTGAGCCAAAGACAACCATCAGCAACTTGTTGAATATATGCTGTCAGTTCCCAAAAACTATAGAGAAGTTTTGAGGGTTATCAGATTGACGGTGAATAATCTTCAATGTTCCAAATAGAAGACATCTCAAGAACATCATTTTGCCTGATTCCCACGATAGACTGTGTAAGCAAACCGATGGTCTGCATCAATAATGCACTGAGGTGGGGTCAGGGATGGCGACATTTTTATTAGAAGTAGGTACGGAAGAATTACCCGCAAGTTTTGTGGAATCAGCGATTGAACAATGGCGATCGCAAATTCCTAACAGTCTCGATACCCATCTTCTCACCCCGAAATCCCTGAAGGTTTACGGCACCCCCCGCCGCCTCGCCATTGTGGCAGAAGGTATACCCCAACAGCAGCCTGACCAAAGCGAAGAAGTCAAAGGCCCACCTGCAAAAGCTGCATTTAAAGACGGCAAGCCCACCAAAGCCGCCGAAGGATTTGCCCGCAAACAGGGAGTTGGTATCGCTGATTTCGAATTACGCGATACAGAGAAGGGTGAATTCATTTTTGTTCAGAAAACGACTTTAGGTAAACCCGCCGTTGAGGTATTGGCAGCCTTAATTCCAGACTGGATCTTTGGCCTAGAAGGTAAGCGGTTTATGCGTTGGAGCGATGGCGAAGTCAAATTCTCTCGACCGATCCGGTGGTTGGTATCGCTGTTAGATGATGACCTCATACCTATAAAACTAGAGAATTCAACAGGTACGATTTCTAGCGATCGCATCTCTAGCGGTCATCGAGTCCTCCATCCTGCCCCCGTCACCATCAAAAAGCCTCAAGACTATGTCGCCACCTTAGAAGCCGCCTCTGTGCAGGTGGATCCGGCTCAGCGTCAGACCCTGATTGAAAAACAGGTCCATGCTTGTGCCCAGAAAGTGAAAGGGAAAGCGGTCATCTCTGATGAGCTGCTCCGGGAAGTCACCCATTTAGTAGAATGGCCGACGGCAGTGATGGGTGGTTTTGAGTCGGAGTTTTTGGACCTGCCCCCCGAAGTGATTACGACGGAAATGGTCAGTCATCAGCGCTATTTCCCGGTCCAGGCC
>CALDHF010000025.1 GCA_937941595.1 uncultured Acaryochloris sp.
GTCATTAGTGTTTCCGATAACACCGCCTGTGGCACTTCTGTTCGGGTCCAGTCTGGGTCCTGGGTCCATGTTTATTGCCATATGAAAGGATATGTTGGCAAAGACAGCCGGGGACGTTATACCGTAGATGGCGGTCTGCGAATTCGTCAAGGGCAAACTGTGCGCGCAGGCCAGCGCATTGGCCGCATTGGCATGACAGGCCGAACCACCGGACCACACCTGCATTGGACGCTGAAATACCAAGGCAAACTGGTTGATCCGGCAGCTGTTTTGAGAGCCATGCATCGGGCCCAGCGGGGTACCGTTAGCAAGCTTTAATAGCTTTTAGCTTTGCTTTAGGAGCCAGTTGAAGCTGCTCTGTCGTGCGCCTATTTTTCCAGGCGCACAGCATACCATTGCAAAAATTGGCTGGGACCTATATCCAGTTCACAGCTTGTAGCCAGAAGATGACGAGCCTGTTCAGGGATGTTAGCAATATCGTGGAGCTCGTAGGGGAGGTTGTCTTGGTGATGGGCGAGTACGCTTTCAAGTCGGGCGAGTAATTCGGCAGCAGTGACAAACTGTTCGGGCTGATCGGTTGCCAGCACCACATACATATCATCATCGCTGTACATCAGAGTGTTTGGCATCAGGCTTCGGGTACTGCGGAGACTTGTTTGCGGAGGGTCCGAGAACGCCGCTGAGCAGTGTCGTTTTTAGGATCTTGAGACAAAACCTGATCATAAGTATCTAGGGCTTGTTTGACCAGTTTTTTGCGCTCATAGGCATGGGCAAGGTTGTTCATAGCCACTAGATAATCGGACTTGCACTTCATGGCTTCTTTGTAGTTGCGAATGGCCATATCAAACTGCTCTTGGCCAAAGTAGGCATAGCCGAGGGCATTATATAGCGGGGCTAAAGGCTCGGCGACTGGGTTGGTTTCGGTTTCTTCCAGGTCTTCCTCTAGAGCGTCTGCGCCATTCAGTTCTGCTTTAGCCATCTTTAAAGCTTTCTTCAGTTCGATGACGGCTTGTACAAACAGCTTTTTCCGTAAGTAAATACTGCCAAGTTCAAAATATTCTTCGATGGAGCCAACTTCAGTTTTAAACTTGGCTTCTAGGCTAGAAATTCGTAATTCATTTTTCCGGGTACTGAAGACTTGGCGAAACACAAACCAAGCCCCTAAGCTCAATAAGACCAAGAACAGTCCCAGATAGATGTTTGCTAAAGAAGTATCCATGGCACTCTGATCTCAACAGCTCTATATTTTTATACATTCTCGATAACATCCAGCCTATCAAACGTTGCGAATCTTCAGCCAATGGGGGAGAAGTATGAATCTTGACCTTGGTAAATGATGGTACTCCAGTGGATCAAAAATTTGCGTTAGACAACTATCAAGATATGAACCTGCACAGATAAGAATGGGATGTAAATGAAACCGCAAATTGCTTCTATACAGGTTGGTTTACCTCAGTCACTAGGCTCTAAAAATGCGTCGGACTCTATTGATAGGCCCTGGACAACAGGTTTCTTCAAGAATCCTATCCAGGGGACAATCTGGCTGGGTCGCACTAACTTAGCTGGAGATGGGCAAGCTGACTTGAAACATCATGGTGGCTCAGAGAAAGCGGTGCTTGCCTATGCTGCTCAGCACTATTTGTACTGGCGAGAGAATTTAGACTTCCCCAACTTACCTCATGGTGCCTTTGGCGAAAATTTTACAGTTGCTGGACAGTCAGAAGTATCGGTTTGCATTGGCGATACCTACGAGATGGGAGATGCGAAAATTCAAGTCTCGCAACCCCGGCAGCCCTGCTGGAAACTCTCTCGCCGCTGGCGAATCAAAGACCTAGCACAACGGGTGCAAAAGGTGGGTCTTACCGGCTGGTACTTCCGAGTGCTACAAGAGGGCACTGTGGAACCTGGTTTAGAGATTGTGCTGTGTGATCGCCCTTACCCTCAGTGGACGATAGCAAGAGCTAATCGCATCATGCATTGTGAGCGAGATAGTCGAGCAGCAGCGGCTGAAATGGCTCGTTGCCCTTTACTGGCTCCCAACTGGCAACGAACATTGTTGAAGCGTGTTACTAGCAATGTAGAACCCGATTCTAACCGTCGCCTATATGGTGAGAACATCTCATAAACGACAGAGAGAGATGATACTTGACGAACTAGTCTTTCAGGATGTTACAACCCTATTATGGTTTTTGGCTCACATGCGCCTGACAGGTCTTGAAGTCTGAAGTTTAAAGGTCGAGCTGTATCAAGAACGGTAAAAAATCCTCCCAGGATAGTCCTGTCTGGATATATCTAGGTTGGGCTGGATCATAGGGGCCATGGAGTCGATCAATAGAAAGAATATTGGCATCGGCGGGCAGGATCGGAATATCGATGTCAAAGGCGGTGGGGCGAGTGAGGGAGCTAGAAAAACCTCGGTAAATGGCAATTTCATCCAGCTCACCTGCAATTTCAGCTTTGACCATCAATAGTTCTTGTGGGCATTGGAGGGTATATTGTTCTAGCCGCTGCCCTGCCGTTATGGCCATGTCCTTTAGTGTCCTGTTGCTGAACGGCCCTGTTTGGATAACCGAAAGAGCAGAAAATATCCAAAGTAGAAGCCATATAGGATTAAGGCTAGGGTAGCAAGAATATTGATGCGACCCATACTGGTCTTAGCGTGGACAAAGGCTGCAAAACCATAGGCGGGTTCTAGCCAAACCTGACATTGCTGGGTGGCGATCGCTGCTGTTGAACCGGCACATCCTAAGGAGGGAATGAGTCCGGCTGCTGAAATGAGGCATAACAAGGTAATCCCCCATCGCCATGCAGTGAGGGCTAATTTGAGCTTGCCTCGACGATCGTCTATTTCTTCATTTAGGTCAACCCAAAACCAAATGCTTGCTGGAATTAATAGCAGGGCTAGAAAGAGGCTGATGAAACTTAAGGGGACTTGAGCCATCATTAAGTACATGGTGATCAGTAGTAAACTGGCCACTCGCCAATAAATGACCAAAAGTCGACTGATGGGTTGAGCATTTTCAATGATGGCCCAAACTAGCAATCCGAAGGGAATGAACACCATAAAGACGAGCGCCAGACGACAGTCTGTCCACACTAGCGTTCGCATCATTTCAAGGGACATAAATTTCTCAATCGTTGGTTCTGCATATCTACTCTACCCAGAATTGGTCCTGAAAAGGCTATTCTGGCAGAGGTAGACTGACTAAGGAGAGATGGGTTGATAAGACCATAGTTCCTCAATTTGTTCTTCAATTTCAGAGGTCAGAGAGGTCAAAAATAACCCTTCTTCAGCGTCTAGATGATGGGTGAGCCAGACGCCATGCATGATGACTTCGATGTCGCGACTAGGCATGTCTTTGGTTGCCGCTGGTCCCTGGACTATGGGTGAGTTGGTAATCGTAGTACAAACAGATACTGCGGTGCAGTCGCCTTGAGCCAATTCGGTTTCTAATGCTCTTAGTTCTGGGGTGCCTGCGGGGACAATCAGGGAAACGAAACTGGGTTCCAAATGAATGGGTTGAGCAGTGCGAATTGCTAATAGTACGCGACGGTTGATGACCTCTTCAATAGAATCGGCTAAAGACTCTAAAATGGTCCCTTGTTTAGCATAGTTAAACTTCAACATTCCCCTCAACCCCCTTTCAGTTTGCTAGCGAACTCCCGATGATCAATTCAAAATCGGCTATTTCTTGAAATATTAATGATCGTTTGAGTCTTGTAGCTGCATGCTAGAAGACTTTTTTCACTCACTTTTAGCCTAATGCGGTAATTAGGTCAAATATACTACAATCGTAGTACAATTTGTCTGGATGTTGCTCATTGAGGAAATATACATGTCTATCGCTCATTCTGTACCCACAACCGAAATGCAGGTTACTAGTATTCGGCTGGAGCGTGAGTTGAAAGATAAGCTGAAAGCCCTCTCAGGCCATCAAGGGTATCAAGCCCTGATTCGCGATATCTTGTGGAACTATGTTCAGCAAAGATCGGGGGAGTATTCTCCGGCGGTGGACTCTAGCCAAATATCCGCGTTGTTTCCAGCCACTGCTCAGGTGGATGTTCGGTGTGCCTTGACGGGCAAAGTCATTCGTGCTCAAGATGCGATGCAGTTGGGGTTGACGACGGAGGGTGTTCTTATTCCGTTGAGCATGACGAGTATATCTAAATAAGTCTGTTTCCCCGTTTTTGTTGGAAGGTTTGGGAAACCTTAATTCTAAAAGAACTCTGCACATTCTGATGGTATGCGAATAAGGACCGCAGAATAGTTGGGATATGTGGGCACGCTGGGTATGGAGCAACTTTAAGCAAAGCGTCTACGTCTACTGGACTCATATAACGCCTCGTGAGATGGGCGTTGAGGTGCAAGGTATGAAAAGTAACTGTCAACCCTGGCGATGGATGTCCTGGAGTCTGCCGCTGT
Source organism: uncultured Acaryochloris sp. (assembly GCA_937941595.1). GTDB lineage: Bacteria > Cyanobacteriota > Cyanobacteriia > Thermosynechococcales > Thermosynechococcaceae > Acaryochloris. Next base: position 4,424 of record CALDHF010000025.1, read on the forward strand.
TGTCGCTGATGATGGCGGGACCTGCTATCGCAAATTCTGCAAATTTTGCCAGTCTGCAATTATCTCCTGGGTTTAGTCCCAGTCCCCAAACGGTGAAGGGTTATGCAAAGGGTGCGATCGCACTCCACCGAATTGTGGGGGAACGGGATATGCAAAAGAACTTGTGTTTGGGCTATGGCTCTTCTAGCCCGGATCACATGCTGGTGCTCAAGCGTAGGTTTACAAAGCTAAAGCTACAGGTGAATAGCCAGAGGGATACAACGCTGTTGATCAAAGGACCAGGCAATCGACTCTATTGCTTAGATGATTCAGAGAAAGGTAAAGATGCAGGTTGGATTTCAGATCAGCTGCCCGCAGGCAAGTATTCCATCTGGGTCGGCGCTTTTGAACGAGGACAGCAATTTCGATATACCGTGACGGTGGAAGAACTTTGACATACCCTGAGACTCTAGGTCTGAGGCGTAATGTGGGGTAGATTTTTCCAGCTATTCAGGTATGAGAAATGCGCTGGCTGCATGGTAAGGATGCAAAGTTAGTATCAAAGTGGGTATCACAAACCCACTTTGATACATCGACTACACTTCCTACCTAATAATTCAGACTAAATAGGGACATGTTCCGTATCGTTTTAGGTCTGAATGGTCTCTAAAATCACCCGATTTCTCGGTTCTATTAAGCTGTCTGTGCCTGTTTTGAGTGCGATCGCAATCATCTTGATCTGGGCTACCTTTTACGAAAGTCAAGTCGGCTCTCTCACGGTCCAGCAACAGATCTATAAAAGTCCCTGGTTTGGGGCCTTAATGTTTCTGTTAGCGGTCAACTTAGGGGTTTCGACCCTGTCACGATATCCGTGGCGTGGCCCTCGTAAAGTTGGCTTTGCCCTTACCCATCTGGGCTTGATTGTCTTGATTGCGGGTTCGGCAGCGGTGATTCATTTAGGGTTAGAAGGACTATTAGTAGTCCGCACTGATCAGCCTGCCAATCATCTTGTGCGGGTAGACGGTGAGTTGCTGGAAGTGATGGATGACCAAGGTCAGGTTCAACAAGCAACGGTGGTGGTCAAGCCGAATCAAGTGATTTCGCCCCAGAAATTTGCCGGGTTGTCTTTGCTGGATTATCGCGAGCAGACGATCGAGACCCTGGAGTATCACGAGGGGGGGAGCCAGCCGAATCCGGCGATCCGGTTGGTATTGAGTAGCGATCGCATGGGCAAAACCATCGACCAATGGCTCTCTTTTGATTCCCAGACATCCCAGACCATTGCCTTAGGACCTGCCCAGCTTCAACTTCGGCAAGCTGAGGACCAGGCCACCCTCCAGCAACTGTTGGCCAATCCCGATCAAGCTCACGGGGGCCAATCAGGACAACTCCACATTGATCTGGCGGACACCCACTCAACCCTGTCCATCGATAGCTTGCGCCGACGCGATGCAGTTCTAGAAAATAATATTCACATCCATCTCACAGACGTCTGGCCTGATTTTCGCCTCGATGATCACAATCAGCCCATGACGGCCTCGCCAGAATGGCGTAATCCTGCGGTGCAACTCGATATCACACAGGAGGATAACCAGGAACGCTGGTTTGTGTTTGCCCAGGCCGGATTGGAGCCTATTCAGTCTGTGCTAGCGGGCACATCAGCCTTAGAGCTGAAAATGCGTTATCAAGTACCGCCGCCTGCAGCAACCGATTATTTTCGAGTCATCGTTGCCGATCGGCAGCTGTATTATGCTGCCCGCTCCACCGACCAATTCTCATCAGGTCCCTTAGAACAAGGGCAAACGGTACGTCCAGGATGGGCTGATTTTCAAATTACCCTGACCGATTGGCTTTCCCATGCCCAAATTGATCGACAGCGCATTTCTCCAGAGGGAGAGCAGGGCGTGCCTGCCTTACTGGTGGCTACAGCCGAGGGACACCAACATTGGATCCCTTGGGGAGAATCGACGGTGATCACCCAGAACGCTGGCCCCGTCATCGCTGCCTTTGGCCCCCGGATGCTGGCGCTCCCATTTGGAGTGGGGCTTGAGGATTTCATCGTCGAACGTAACGAAGGCAGTGAGGCGGTGGCCATGTGGACCAGTCAAATTCGCTTGGCAGATCTGCAAACAGCAGAGACCCAGCAGCGTTCAGTCTGGATGAATCATCCCACCTGGTATCAGGGTTGGAAAATTGCCCAAGCGTCTTGGAATCCAGGCGATCTGAACCAGTCGACGCTTCAGGTCAAACGGGAACCCATTTGGGTGACGGCGTTGACCTGGAGTGGGGCCTTGCTGACCGTGGGGGGCATTGGGGTGATGTTCTATGGTCCGAGTCTCTGGAAAAAACAGGTGGCTCTCTCTTCTCTAAGGGTTGAAGTCCCCGAACACCCCCAGGACTCTACTGACGATGCTGTCCCTGTTGCTTTGGTTGCCCAAGATTGATAATGAATAAACTGAAATTTTTATGGGGACTGTGTTTAGCCTGTGTATTGATTTTGGTGCCCTTGCATCAGTGGCAGGCTTCACCCCAGACCGCCTTGGAGACCCTAGCGGTCCAGCTAGAGGGTCGGAAAAAACCCCTAGATACAGTGGCCCGCGAGACCGTTGCTGCCGTTCATGGCTCTGCTCGGTATCGACCGATGGCGGGTGATCTTCTAGATGCCCAACAAACCTATTGGTCACTGTTGCTGAATAGTCGTGATTGGAATGATGAACCTTTTGTCCTGGTGAACTATCGGCCTCTGAAGGCCCGACTGGGTTTGCCTCTTGAGCAAAAGCACTTTAGTTTTGCCAGCCTAGTTAACACTGATTTGGGGGCTATCCTGGAAACAGCCCACCAAAAGGAGCTGCAAAATCAGGATTTGACTCGGGAGGACCGAGAAGCCCTCACCCTGGAAGACCGTCTGAATATCATGCTGACGACGGTGGGAAGTCAAACTTTACCGATCATTCCTCACCCCAGTGATATCAAGGGCACTTGGGTGGGAATTGCTGAGGCTCATCAGCTTTATCCTCCGGCTCTAGCGGAGAGGGTTCGGACGCAATTTGACACCCTGCAAGCTCAATACCAGGCCCATGGTGATGATTTAAGTCGGCTGACAGCGGCAGCCACGGATTTGCACCAGACTTTAGCAAGCCTGAGTCCAGAGATTTATCCATCCCCAGCCACTCTCCAACGGGAGGTTTTTTTCAATCGGTTTCGTCCCTTTGCTAAAGCTTGGCAACTGTATGCGATCGCATTTCTAATACTCCTGGGTGGCCAGCTTATATCTGCTATCGATTTGTACTGGAGTGTCATGGGGATGTTTATGGGAGGCATCTTAGTACAAGCCTTCGGCTTTGGCCTGCGCATGCAAATTGGGGGACGTCCCCCCGTCACCAATATGTATGAATCCGTGATTTGGGTTGGCTTTGGGATTGCTTTACTGGCCTTTTGTTTGGAACTACAGACCAAAGCCCGGTCTTATCTATTGGCTGCGGCTCCTCTGACGGTGCTGTGCTTACTACTAGCGGATAGTCTGCCCGCCGTTTTTGATGCCAGTATTGATCCCCTGGTGCCCGTTCTCCGGGATAACTTTTGGTTGAGTGTGCATGTGCCCACTATCACTCTTAGCTATGCCAGCTTTGCGCTGGCTATGGGTTTAGGCCATCTCACTCTTATCCAGTATTGGCTCACGCCTGGCGGAAATGCCAGGGCTAAAACCTTAGCTCGTCTTAACTACCGCGTAATTCAGGCGGGTATTTTGTTGCTGACCACGGGCATCATTTTAGGCGGTATCTGGGCACATTTTTCCTGGGGCCGGTTTTGGGGATGGGACCCTAAAGAAACCTGGGCCTTAATTGCCTTGCTCTGCTACTTGGCCCCTGTCCATGGTCGCTTAGGAGGAGGGCTAGGCAATTTTGGCATGAGTGTTGCCAGTGTGCTTTCCTTCAATGCCGTGTTGATGGCCTGGTATGGCGTCAACTTTGTCCTGGGGACTGGACTGCATAGCTATGGATTTAGTACGGGCGGATCAACTCAGATCCTTGGGTGTTGGGTAGGAGTTGATGTTCTCTTTGTTTTGGTAACGATGCTTCGCTATCGTGCGGGCCGCCGCTCTGAGTCTGTTCTGACTACAGATGTCCAGCTATCTGAGCCTGTGCTTACCGTCGATGCCCAGCTAGTGGATACCCCTTAGGCAACAGGCGTCATCTCAACAGATGTAATTTGGGAATAAAGTAATGGCTGTTCTTACGCCACTAGAAGTGCAGACAAAGGTTCGACAAGGCCTCTCTTTGCAAGGGGCTGAACTCAGCAATATTGATTTGCAAGGGGTCAATTTGGATGATGCTCATTTTGCCCAGGCTTATTTGCGGGTCGCTAATTTATCCCATGCTTCTTGCCAAAGAACTGACTTTACCGAAGCCGTTTTGGTGTTATCTACGCTATCGGATGCCTGTTTCCAGGAGGCTCAGTTTACTGAGGCTCAGTTGACCTCAGCTCGGTTAGATGCTGCCAATTTAATAGGGATTCACGGCGTGAATTTGAAATTGCATGGGGCGCTGTTAGATCAAGTAGATGCCACCAGAGCCATTCTAGAGGCTGTGGATTTAGGAGAAGCCACGGGGCACGGTGCTTGTTTTCGTGATGCCATTTTAATCAATGCGAATTTATCCAATAGCGACTTTACAGGGGCAGACTTCAGCCGGGCTAAGCTCAATGATGCTGACTTGAGTTACGCCCAATTCCCAGACGCCAATTTTGCCCATGCTCGGTTGGAGCGATCAAACTTTTCTCACTCTTGCCTGCAGCGAGCTGATTTGACGGGAGCCGATTTTATCGGCAGTGATTGTGAACAAGCCAATTTTGAACAGGCTCAATTGACCCATGCCAGCTTGGACCATACGTCGCTGCTGCGGGCGCGGATGGGTAAGGCCAATCTCCAACGCTCATCGTTATACAGTACCAACCTGGAATATGTTGATCTTTCGGGAGCAAATGTTCAGCAGACAGATTTCCGAGATGCCAATCTCGAACAAACCCAACTCCATGACATCGATTTCTCAGGAAGTATTGTGTCAGGAGCCGTGTTTACGGATGCCCAAGGGTTATCGAGGGATCAGAAACGAATTTTACGGGAAAGAGGCGCTTTAAATGTGCCCAAATAGGGCAATTGGTGATCCGAAATAGATTTCTCAGTGTCAATATGAATTATATCTTTATCTAATGTTCTTCTTTCTAGAAGATGCTTTTTTTGCTGGCTTTTTGTAATATTTGCTACATCTATATAGTCTTTGTCTTTTGTTTTTAATAGTATTCAGTATACTGAAGATTTTGGTTATGAAAAAAATGCATAATATTCATGCAGATAATGCAGTTACATGCGCCATACTGTAGTTTTTGATACGGCTTAATAAAGGATTATTTTTTATCTTTAGTGAACGTATTTTGAAATTACAGCGTGATGCTAATTATGAATATCTAAAATCAAGAAATTAATACTCCAATATCTCTTTTCAGGAAAGAAGTAAAAGTCGTGTAAGTCAGAATAAAAGATTTTTTGTATTGGCCTGAAGGTTATATATGGACTTTT
>CALDHF010000026.1 GCA_937941595.1 uncultured Acaryochloris sp.
AGATCATTAAACCATTCCAAGCCACAATCATCTTCGTATCCGTGACCGGAGGAATCCGACCCGGCCAAGGGTGGGTTTTAGCCATATGATTATCAATCGCTGGCGGAAATACACTCATCGCCTCAGGGGCATCGCCATAACGACCTTGAAAAAGTTTCGTCAACGCTGCTTCCACCTCTACTGTCAGCTCTCCCCCTTGCTGTCTTTGCAAAACAATCAACCCCTGCTCAAAATTACCCTCAGCATCTAGACCAAAAACGTCCCCTAGCGCCGATACTTCTGCTGACGTCAGAATCTCCTGTAGCTCTTCATAAGTCCAAGTATAAAAGCGACCTTCTTCCGGCTCTAGATCGTCAACAGTACTAAAGTTGTCAGCATCTTGAGACGCATAGAAATAGCCCGCCTCAGCTGTCATTTCTCGTTTCAACCAAGCAACAGTCCCCGCAATCGCCCGTTCAAACGCTGGTTCTTGTAAACCTGAACTCCAAAGATTGGCCAAATATTCAACCACTTGACCATTGTCATACAGCATTTTCTCAAAATGAGGGACCGTCCAGTTCGGATCAACCGTATAACGATGAAAGCCACCCGCCACATGGTCATAAATCCCTCCCAAAGCCAAATCCAAACCCCGTTGTTGACAGGCCTGCCGAGCTTGAGATTGATTAGAGGCAATCAAGCGTAATCCCTGCAGGGCAATCCCCGCATAGGGAATCATCGGAAAACTAGGCCCCGGTGTTTTGTTACCGAGGACAGCAGTATTCTTCTCAATTCCCTTACGAAGCAACTCCGGCTGTAAAACACCGACCGGATTGAGCACCGTTGAACTCAGCAAATAGCCACTCAGCTTTTCTTTCTGCGACTCCAGTTTTTGCTTCTCAGTATCGAAAAAGCTGCGAATGGATTCTAGAACTTGCAAAAAACCAGGACGACCATATCGAGGGTCCACGGGAAAATAAGTCCCTCCGTAAAAAGGCACCAAATCTCCCGGCGTCAAAAACATATTCAGAGGCCAGCCCCCTTGCCCTGTCATCGCCTGCACAGCCTGCATATAAATGCTGTCAATATCAGGCCGCTCTTCTCGATCGACTTTAATTGAGATGTAATGGGCATTCATAAAATCCGCAATCTCTTGATTCGAGAAGGCTTCCCCTTCCATCACCGTGCACCAATGGCAGCTCGAATACCCAACTGACAGAAAAATGGGTTTATCATCCGCCGCTGCCAACGCTAAAGCTTCATTGCACCAAGGCCACCAATCAATCGGATTTTCAGCATGTTTGCGCAGGTAAAGACTAGAAGATTGGGCAAGACGATTCGTCATGAAGGCCACAGAGGATATTGCATACACAGTCTATCGTCATCTCACACAAGGAAATTTTCTTAATCTGAAAACATCTTTAAAGCCAGTTCGACCGCAAATTCAACCCTCAGCGTACCAAGTCTTGCCAGCCCATAGTTCACTCAGTCTGGCATCCACAGCATAAAATCAGAGATCAAAACTGCTTTCGAAACCTAGTCAGATCACCCTAACAAAGCGACCTTCTAAGAACAGTGTCAAAGGCTACAACACTCAGGTAGCTTGCTTCCGCTTGTTCAGCCAGGCTGCAAATACAAATAGAATGGCCAGCAACAAATAGCTAATTGCCCATTCTGCTCCAGCCCCCCAGCCTAACTTCACCACTGTATCTGTCGGCGTCCAGGCAAAACTATGGACCAACCCAACCCCAGATAAAAGCGCTGCTGATAAGGCCCAAAGGGCTGCTAGTCCAAATTTTTGTTCGATAATATAGACCGTGATTGCCGATAAAATCATCGCCGACAACACTACCCCTTGCTCTAGGGAAAACGCCCCTTCAATAAAGGTATCGCTCAGCTTAAAACCTGCCACTATGGCCTCTGGCTGAAAGGGTTGCTCAGGAATACCCACCCCTGCGACCCGCATAGCATTCTTGGCAATTAATGCTCCCCACGCAGCAATCCCTGGCAACAAACCCACCACCACAGCAGGTGCATGCTTAGTAGGTGTCGCTGTAAAACTTTGAGCCACAATCACAATCCCGATCCAGAGAACAATTGCCATGCCAGCATCAACCGGAATCAAATAGGTGATCACGCCCAGCGTTCCAGTCAAACACAAAATCCCCATAACCAAACCGTTTAACCACGAGTATCCTACCCTCGCACCCATGTCCTTCCAGCCAGGATGGCCTATGTAGATCGTAGTGGGGAAACAGGATCCACAAACTGCGGCAACCAAAGTACCAATTCCATTGGCAGCTAAACAGGGTGCTGTTGGATAACGATCCCCTGCGGCCTCTGCACTTTCCAGATTTTGTAAGCTACCCACTAAATTAAACAAACCCATGGGCAAAATAATGCTGAAGTATCTTCCCAATACACTGCCTTGCTCCCAAATCGCCCCAATCCAGAGTTTAGGAACATAAAACCCTAATGGCTGCAATGCTTGCTCAAATACCGCTGAATCCCATTGCACCAAGCCCGTCGTCCAGGCCAAGCCCACTCCAAACAGCACCGACAACAATCCACCCGGCACCCCAAAGTCAATACGACCAAAGTAGGTCAATAGAATCACACCCAGCGGTACTAAACCGACAATGGGGTTCGCAAAAGTTCGCAACAGAAATCCAATCGCAATAAAGGTAAGAGCAATGCCTGCCAAGGTAGATAACATCGCCGCCCGAGGTACCAATTGCCGCAGACGATGCCCTATCCACACACCCGCCAGCTCGATCATCCCCGATCCTAAACAAGCTACTATGCCAGCTTTCCAAGCAATTTCTGCGGCTTGGCCTGGATCCATACCTTGTGCGATCGCATCCAACTTCACCGGCAACATCACCAAAAACACATAAGCAAATAAGCTAACTGTATTGATACCGTAGGGTAAAGCCGTCAAATCATCCCGCTGTTCTCGTTGCCCCTGACGATAGGCTAAGCAGCTGTAATAGACATTCCCTAAAATCAAACTTAGGGCTACTCCTGGCAAGATCCGACCATAGATCAAATCCGCTTCAAACCCGAGTACTCCTTGGCATAACCCCACAATCAAGAGGATTTGCACAATATTATCAATTGCTAAACCAAAAAACCCATCAATATCTCTACGCACAAACCAACTCGGAGCCTTACTGGTTGGTTCATGCATCTAGTCTCTCTCCCCACTGAACATGGCCTTCATCATGGCATTCTGACTGACTCTTTGATAAATCGTCCGTAAACACTCATCGACCAACTGCTCACCCCCCGACTTCCCAGACGGTGGCAATGGTAATGAACCTAAGACATCTAATATCGTCTCACTCGTAGGCGGAGGCGCAATAACAACCAAAGAGGGATCAAGCTGTTGATCATATCGCCAGAAATTGGGATCAACTTGCAAAGCTGTAGATTGGGTCTTTTCTACTACTTCAGCCTCATATCCAGCAGCCCCCGTAGCCAAGCTGCGCATCTGCCTTAAATCTTCAACAATGCTTTGTTTAGTTCTCCCCCGCAACTGAAACAAGATAAACGGATCCTGGCTAAAATGGTCCCCCAATAAGTAATACACAGCCCCAATATGCTTACAAGGGTTCACAGGATCAGGACAAGAACAACGACTATGAATATCAAACTTACTAAACGGGAACAAGCTCAATCCACTAGCCGTAAACGCTTCCTCAATATTCTGAGGCATCTCGCCAGCTAATAACTTTGCTGCAAAAATTGCCCGCTGAGACATTTCTTCAATCACATAGCTCCACTGCTCATCCGTAAACGAATCAAGCGCCAGAGAAACTTTATAAGGCTGGTCTGCCGTTCCTTGGACCCGAGCCACAACCTTAGAAGCATTAAAATCAAGCTGCAACACTCGCCCTTCGCGGACATAGTTTCTAGCCCGCTCTAACCGACGACGCCAGCCAAATGATTCCAACACATCGACCCATCGCTGTGCCCACCATTCTCGTTTTCCCGATGACGTTGAATCCGCTGAGTTCGACCCTTTTGGCTGCAAAGAAATTAACTTTTGCGAACGCCGTTCTCTCCCGCTCTGATCCGCATCTGTAGAATATTGCTTAGACATAGAAAATCCCCTCAACAGTACTAAGAGATCTTTAAGCTCGAGTCATATACTCTCGCATGTCATATCATCGACTCCAGATACATATATAAAGCAAAAGAGAGGACCTTCCTATACAAGAAGATCCTCTCTAAATATTAACCTGGCACCGAGCTATTTTCCCAGGAGGCTACCCCCCAAGTATTTTCGCCGCTACAGCGTTTCACAACCGAGTTCGGGATGGAT
>CALDHF010000027.1 GCA_937941595.1 uncultured Acaryochloris sp.
CAAGCAGCAACTCCACCAGGCCAGAAATGCCCGCATCCCTTTCAGCGAATAAGTCTTCAACCGCTGAAAAGGACTACTCGTTTGATAATATCGGGCCTGACGACGAGACCATCGCTCTAACAGAAACAGGCTGAGGATAAACATCATCAGCACTGCCGCTAGCTGGGTAGCAGCAGTGCGTTCTCCCCCCCCAAACCAAGTCCGAAAAATCCCCGTCGTAAAGGTGGGCACCCCAAAATATTCCACCGTGCCAAAATCGTTGAGGGTTTCCATTAATGCCAGGGCCAATCCGGCCATAACGGCAGGGCGAGCTAAGGGCAGGGCTACTTTAAAGAAACTCTGCCAGGGATTACACCCTAAAGAACGACTGGCTTCTTGCGTACAAATCGATTGCTCTAGAAACGTCACCCTGGTTAACAGATACACATAGGGATAAAGCACCAGACTCAGCATCACGATCGCCCCACCGACAGACCGAATCGGCGGGAACCAATAGTCCGTTGCACTTTGCCACCCAAAAACCGCCCTCAGCGTCGTTTGCACCCACCCAAAATAATCGAGCACATCCGTATAGGTATAAGCGAGGAGATAGGCCGGGGCCGCTAGGGGCAACAACAATGCCCACTCAAACAGACGACTACCTGGGAAATCACACATCGTCACTAACCAGGCTGTTCCTACCCCAATCACCAGGACACCGACACTAACCCCCAGCATCAACAGCAGCGAATTGGTGATGTATAAAGGTAAAACCGTTGCCGCTAGATGGCCCCAAACATCACTTTGGTTTGTAAAAATGCTGCTAAACACCACCAAGATCGGCAGAGCAATTAAGACAGCAATACCAACCACCCCTAAGGTCCAAACATTCCACTGGAGAGTGCTGAACTTACGAAACAGATTGATCAACGGTTGGGCAACAGTACTCAAAACAGATAAGGGGGTGATAGATCTAACGTCCAGTATTACACTCTGGCAGAGTCTGATATCGGAGCTGCGGCATCTGACCTTGTCTCCAGCCGAACCTCGATACATTGGAGTCGCCCAAGAGAACCGCTAGAATCAGAAGAAGTTCCATTCTGGGCAACATCTATGGCGTCTCAAGTGTCAGTTGAATTTCTGGATGAATTTGAAGTCATTGTTGTAGGTGCAGGCCATGCAGGCTGTGAAGCTGCCTTAGCTACCGCCCGCATGGGATGTAAGACCCTGTTATTAACTCTCAATCTAGACAGAATTGCCTGGCAACCCTGCAATCCAGCCGTAGGTGCTCCGGCTAAATCCCAGTTGACCCATGAGGTGGATGCGTTAGGGGGCGAAATTGGCAAAATGGCCGATCGCACCTATCTACAAAAGCGACTCCTCAATCATTCCCGGGGGCCTGCCGTGTGGGCCTTGCGCGCCCAGACCGACAAGCGCGAATATGCTGCGGTCATGAAAACCATTGTCGAAAATCAGGCCAATCTCACCCTGCGCGAAGGTATGGTTACGGATCTGGTGTTAGGTGATCACGATGAGATCATTGGTGTGGAAACCTACTTTGGGGTATCTTTCCGAAGCCAAACGGTAATTCTGACCACGGGAACCTTCTTAGGTGGCCGCATTTGGGTGGGCGATAAATCCATGCCCGCTGGACGAGCCGGGGAATTTGCCGCCGAAGGGTTGACTGAAACCCTCAATCAGTTGGGATTTGAAACGGGCCGACTCAAAACGGGCACTCCCGCCCGCGTAGACAAGCGCTCTGTGGACTATAGCTGCATGGAGCCTCAGCCCCCGGATGATCAGGTCCGCTGGTTTAGCTTTGATCCAGCCGTCTGGGTGGAGCGAGAACAGATGAACTGTTACATCACCCGAACAACCCCAGAGACCCATAAACTGATTCAGGATAACCTCCACCTGTCCCCGGTTTATGGCGGTTGGGTGGATGCCAAGGGTCCCCGCTACTGTCCCAGCATCGAAGACAAAATTGTCCGCTTTGCCGATAAGGCCAGTCACCAAATTTTTATTGAACCGGAAGGTCGAGATATCCCTGAACTTTATATCCAAGGGTTTTCGACAGGGTTACCGGAAAGATTGCAGTTACAAATGTTGCGGTCTCTCCCCGGTCTCGAACAGTGCGCCATGCTCCGCCCCGCCTATGCCGTGGAATATGACTTCCTCCCGGCCACCCAATGCTACCCAACCCTCATGACCAAGCGAGTTGAGGGCTTATTCTGTGCAGGCCAAATTAACGGCACCACCGGATATGAAGAAGCCGCTGCCCAGGGCATCGTGGCGGGCATTAATGCTGCCCGGTTTGTGAATAAGCAAGAAATGATCGTGTTCCCCCGCGCTGAAAGCTATTTAGGAACACTGATTGACGATCTATGCACCAAGGATTTGCGCGAACCGTATCGGATGTTAACGGGACGGTCTGAGTATCGATTGTTATTGCGCTCAGACAATGCCGATCAGCGCTTAACCCCCTTGGGTCGAGAAGTCGGTCTGATTGATGATCGGCGCTGGCACTTGTTTACCCGAAAGCAGGCCGCCATCACTGCCGAGAAAGAACGGCTGCATGGCAAGCGTATCAAAGAACGTGAGGATTCTGCTCAGGCAATCATGAAAGCCATGGGGGAAAAAATCAAAGGCTCGATTACCCTTTCAGAACTCCTGCGTCGGCCTAAATTTCATTACTGCGATTTGCAGCAGTATGGCTTAGGCACCAACACCCTAGACCGCGCCGAGCGTGAAAGTGTTGAGATTGAAATCAAGTATGCAGGCTATATCCAGCGGCAACAGCGGCAGATCGATCAGGTCAATCGGCAAGAGCAGCGCCCGCTCCCCCAAGATTTGGACTATGGCAGTATCGAAACCCTGTCGATGGAAGCCCGAGAAAAATTGGCAAAAGTGCAGCCCGCCACCATTGGTCAAGCCTCTCGGATTGGTGGGGTTAATCCCTCTGACATCAATGCCCTTTTATTCTATCTAGAAACCTTGTCTCGTTTGTCCCCTGTTCGCTAAATGCCTGTGATACCATGTTAAAGTCTTATCAACGGGATGTAGCGCAGCTTGGTAGCGCGCCTGCTTTGGGAGCAGGATGCCGCAGGTTCGAATCCTGTCATCCCGATTCACAGTTTTAATCTCTCTTGACCACCGACTGCCAGAAATGATGAAACTGGTTAAAGGGAAAGATTCGAGATCCATGCCACAGGACTTTGTAAGCCGTTTGATACTGTGAAGCACAGGTAGGGTTAAGGTAGATCGCCTGAACCTGTACCAGCATTTTGGTGATTGAGTCCAGAGCCAACGCGTCACTGCTGAGCATGTCTTGCAGATGGTCACTCGCATGTTTGAGATGGGTTTTGTTCTGACTCGTCCGCAAGTAATACAGCAACACATCAATGGCATCAGTATGGTTGGGACGCAAACGACCCAGACGACCCGCATAGCGAATTCGAGCGGTAATGTCTTGGGTGGTCTGGAGTTTCTGCTCTATGAACGGCATCAGTTGGTACTCATCCAAAGGTGTTTTTCGACGGCGGCGGGCAGACTTGGAAGCTAACATTGGCTTCTGCTTGACGTTAGACAACGACCCCACTGGATAATCGGGTGCAATTTGTTGCAACGATTTCAAAGCTTGGTGGCGGACGATGGGATTCTCTTGATCTAACA
>CALDHF010000028.1 GCA_937941595.1 uncultured Acaryochloris sp.
GCACTGCTGCCTGCCTTTTGCCAAGACTCTGCTAGCCGCAGGGTACCTGCAGCTTGAGCCTTACCATCTTCAATAATCCGGGCGGCATCCCCTTGGGCACGAGCGATGGCCCGTTTGCATTCGGCTTCAGCGGGGGCCACAATATCGGCTTGCAACTGGTTCTCGACTTGCTTAATGCGCTCTTGCTGGACTGGGATATCTGCCTGAATGCGGGCCAATTCTGAGGCAATGTCAGCTTCCGATTCGGCGACCACCGCGCCTCGCATGGTCATGGCATCCTGGAGGCGGCGTTCGGCTTCGGCTTGGGCAATGCCAATATCTCGATCTAAGCGTTTGAGGGAGGTGATTCTCTCATTTTCAGCGGCTCTAATGTTAGATTCAGCCTGGGCTTTGGCTTCGGAGATCCGGGCATCTCTTTGCAGATCGGCTTGCTGTTTGCGGCCAATAGAATCTAGATAGCGGACGTCATCAGAAATATTTTGAATTTGGAGGGTATCTAGAACTAGACCGAGCTGTTCGAGGTCATCTTCAGCTTCTTCCAAGAGACTTTTGGCAAAGGCCAGCTTGTCCTCATTGACTTGCTCTGGGGTCAAACTCGCCAGGACGCCGCGCAGATTTCCTTCCAAGGTTTCCTTGGCCATTTGTTCGATTTCTTTGCGGCTCTTGCCCAACAGCCGTTCGATGGCGTTATGAATTGTGGGTTCTTCTCCCGCAATCTTGATGTTGGCGACTCCCTCAACTGCTAGGGGAATGCCACCCTTGGAATAGGCATTAGATACTTTCAGATCAATAATCATGTTGGTGAGGTCCATCCGCAAGGCCCGCTCCAATAGAGGTACCCGGATACTGCTGCCTCCCTTGACGAGGCGATAGCCGACGCGTTTCCCATCTGCTGATCGTTGGGTACTGCCCGCAAAAATCAAGACCTCACTGGGTTGGCAAATGTAATACAAATTGCGGATGACCAGGGCAACGGCACCCGTTCCTAAACCAAAGACACTTAGTAGGGCAATAATTGCTTCCATTTCTACTCTCCTGAGTTGTCTTGCTGCTGTTTGAGGGTGCCAGTGACATCGATGCCAAGGGTTTGATCGACCCGCTCTAGGAATTGACGGACCATTTCAGGATAGGCATTCACCAAGCTAGCAATGGACTGACCGTCGCCATTGTCGATGACATTGATCTGCTCTAAAGTGACGCGATTAGGGATTTCGGCGGCTTTTTGCAGCACCATTTCAATTTGTTGAATTAAAAAGACTTCGGCAGCATCGGTGCCGGTTTTTTCCCAAACCGTGGACAACATATCGTTGACCTGGGCTGCTGCCTTGGCGTTTTCACCCAAACTGGCGGCGGCTCCTCTGGCTTGCAGTTCCTTGGCTTGCCGCTGGGCTTCGGCGGGGAGAACGGCATCGGCTTCCAGACGCAGACGCTCTAGGTCGGCCCGCATGGCTTGGAGTTGTTGTTCAGCCCTCGCTCGGGCCTCTTTCCCGGCTGCAATGGTGCGTTCTTCTTCCGATTTGGCCCGCTGTTCAAGTTCAGCCTTGATTTTACGCAGATCATTTTGTTTTTGCTGAACGATGGATAAAGCCTGGGTTTGGGCCACTTCTGAATGCTGTTGGCATTCGGCTTCTATGCGCTCTGCTTCCCCCATGGCATTGGATTCAGCAATCTCGGCATCCCGGACGATTTGGGCAATTTGCCGCCGACCGATGGAACTGAGGTAGTCTACTTCATCGGAGACACTTTGGATTTTAAGGGTGTCGAGCTGCATGCCCAATTTAGACAGCTCTCTGGACACGTCTTGGGCAATGCGTTCTGCAAATTGCAGTCGATCCTCATTGATTTGTTCAGGCGTTAGTAGAGCCACCACGCCCCGGAGGTTTCCTTCTAGGGTTTCTCTGGCGACTCGGAGTATCTCTTTGCGATCGCGATCCAGAAACCGCTCAATGGCATTGCCAACCACCTCAGGATCACTGGCAATTTTGACATTGGCAATCGCCTGAATATCGAGAGGCGTGCCTCCTTTGGAGTAGGCATTCTTGACTTCAACGGGCACGGGCATGGTGGTCATGTCCATGGTTTTCACCGTTTCCAGGATGGGAATGGATACCACTCGGCCGCCAAAGATGACCCGATAGCCAACGGTTTGGCCATCTTTATTCCGATGTTTACGTCCCGATAAAATCAGAATTTCATTGGGATTACAGATGCGTAAAAAACTTTTGAGAAACCAAACCGCTAAGATTACCAAAAAGATAGAGACCGCAATGGGGACGGTGGGAATGCCGGGTTCTTCTGTCTCTACTCTGCTAGAAGATTCCACTTGGGCAATCAGTTGGGACTGTTGCCAGATTGGCTGATCGATAGACTCACTCATAGGCTGAAATGTCCTGCTACTCACCATGTTTGAGAACATAAAATCAATATCAACACCTGGTGTAACGATTCCCAGGTTTAAACTCTATAGACTATGGCGTTCCGCTGCCTAAGGCATCAGGGGGTTGATTAAACGCATCACTAGATACCACCCAAACGCGGTTTTCTTGAGTGCCAACCACCACGACCTGCTCCCCCGGCTGAAATACATTCGCACCATCCGTAAAGGCCACCACTTCTAAAAGGCTGCCCTTTACCTTTAAGCGAACTTTTCCACGAGTTTGAGCATCAAAGGGAATTTCAACGGTGCCTGCCAATCCGACTAAATCATCGTGGCTAATTAGGCTATCGGCTTGCTGCCGTCGGAGATAGAGCAATGTCCCGGAAATAGCGGTGCCACAGATTAACCCCATGCCGATGGCAATCAGGGTGATTACCAGGGTCGGCAGACCCGTTTGTATTTGACTTAATAAAACGCCAGTCAGGCCAAAGAAGCAGCTTCCAAACGTCCAGAACTTGAGGTTCTTCATCAGACTGAGAAAGGGTAGTTGTCGTCGCTTTCTTCTCGGGGAGATCAGGGAAGAAGAGGGCCGATCTGTTCGGTCAAATAGTTCTACATCAGAATCAAGTTCTAGCTCAAATTCAATGCCATCTATACCGCCGACTACCGCTAGAACAACGAAAATTCCACCAATCAGAAAACAAGACCAATACAGGGTCAACATTACTGAATACAGATATTAGGCTAATCCAATCTTAGTCATTAGATTTCCGACTGTCCGGGAATGACCATCATTCTTAAAGGAGAGACAAGATAGACCTATTCAAACTGCGATCATCGTCCGTAGTTGAATCGCAATCACAGCCACCGCTAGCACCACCATCACTCCGAGGATGAGTCGCCCCCCTGGAACCAAGGTTCTTGCCAAAATGGGTGCGGTGGAGCGATATCGCAATCTCCAAGCCATGATCGCTGGCAGGATGCCACCTAAGACCGAAATACTAAAAGCCCCGGCATAATCTAAGGCGGTAAAAAAGATATTGGGATTCAGGGTAGAGAGTCCCAAGGACGGTAGGAAGATAATCGAGAAGAAGGGAAGTCGGTTTTGGGGGGTAATGTCCTTGACTTGGAGGGCGTCTTTCAAAAAATCCAGTAATCCATAGGTGAAACCAATAAACGAAGTTGCGATCGCAAATTCTGAAAATACCGATACCACCATACTGAGTCCCGGGAGATCACTGTTGGTGCGAAGCGCTGTCAGAGGGTCAAAGATATCACTGCCCTCAGCTAAACTTGAAATACTGCCTAAAATCACCGCATTCCATAGCAAAAACATCAGCAGTGGAATCACAGAACCCACCAGAATCGACTGCCGAATTTTCCCCAAATCTCCTTCCAGCTGGGTCGTCACCACAGGTACAACATTGTGGTAAAACAAGGCCACCATCATCACCGAAACGGCCGGACTAATAGCAGGCCAATTTTGATAAATCAATTGCCCTGGATCGACCTGAGACCCACTTAAAAACAGGAGGGTGATGAAGGTGAGAATCACAATCGCCACAAATGTACTATTGAACTTGGCGACCAGTTTTTCTCTTCCCCAAAAAAGGAGTCCTCCAAACACCGAGGCGAATAGCAGGGGTCCCAGCCACTCTGGCAGAGGGAGCCAGGGGTTTTGGCTGAGGGCACTGGTGATTATTTCTCCCCCTTGGGCCATATAAGCAACTAGCAACGCGTAGTGAAGAAATACATAAGCGCCTCCTGCTATGGTCGCTACGGGTTTTCCTAAAGTATTCTCGACCATACTGAGTAAGCCGATATTAGGCTGTCCGGATTGGCGCATCCAAAATACATTGACTTCAGCTAACAACAGGGCCGCTACTAGGGCATACAGCCAAACCACTATCAATGTGACAGTTGAGGGTAAGAAACCCGCTGGGTGGGTCATGGCGGGTAAGGCTAAGATTCCTGCACCTACTGTGGTGCCAGCCACCAGAGTGACGGCAGAGAGTCGTCGATCGGGAACCCGCCTCAATTGATTTTGGGCAACGTCCAGTTGAGAAAATAGCCGATCGTCTATTTGCAAATCTGCCCTCGAATAAAAAGACTACCACTGTAATCTTACTTCATTGAACTCAAGCTTTCTTTGCAAACCCATTCTCAAAGCTGATCCTGATGGGGTGAATTTGAATGAATAGGGTCAGGCGTTATCTGCATCTGGCCCATCTTGATTGTCTATATTGGCCGGGGCTGGAACAGGATCATATCCTCCCGGATGAAACGGGTGGCAACGAGAGATCCGTTGCAGCGCTAACCAACTTCCTTTGGCGACCCCCCACATCGATATTGCTTCTAGGGCGTAGGCAGAGCAGGTGGGTTGAAATCGGCAGGATGGAGGCAATAAGGGAGAAAGGAGTTTTCGGTAGACTTGAATGCATCCAATCAACAACTTCTTCATCAGATATCCCTCCATAAAAGATGGGAATAACCCCAAGGATTATCCCCATCTTTTGACTAACAGATCCGGTTTAATGTCTGAAGAGATTGCCAGATAGAGTCATCAACCGCTTCAATGCTACCTTTACCACAAAGCTGGAATAGGCTCTGCTGCAGGCTCAAGAGAGGGTTCTTCAACGCTATCCGCGGGTACAATGGGTTCCTCAACTGGAGGCGCAGCGGCTGGAGCTGCTGCCTTAGGTAGGCAAACTTTGCTGGCCCAGGAATTTGCATACTTGGTTACCATCACTTCTTTGCCGGGTTCTAAAGCCAGCTTGGAAATCATACTTTCGGAAATTCGGGTATCTACAGGGGAAGCTCCACCCTCCGGCAAAACCGTTACTGTTTGGTTCTCCACGTCAATATCGGTGACAGTACCACGAATGACTTCGTCGACGGCCGGGGGTTGAATGCTAGATACCATACCAGCATCGTCAACATCAAAGCCAACAAGATCTCCCTTTTTTAGTTCAGCAGAAGTACCTTCTGGGACGGTATAGGACTTTTCTGTGCCATCCAACATCCGAACCTCTAAATTCTCACCGTTATAGGAACGGACGAGACCATAGTTACCCGGTACGGATTCGGGTTCAATATTTGATTCTTGAGCAAAGCTAACGCTTGCTGATCCTAGTGAGATGACGGTGCCCATCAAAAGGGACAGACCTGCTCCAGTTAATATATTTTTCATTGGCACTCTCTTGCGATACTCTCCATATGTGCTAGACACTCTTAGCTGATATTCACCGATCAGGGTGCTGCTTGGATACGAGTAGACCTAGCGACAACTTATTGATGTCCACCACGTATATTATGCATATTTTTTTAGGATTTTAGTGATTCTAGAATAATTTTTTCAAGTTTCAACGTCAATTAAAATGGAAGATGTCGCTCGAAATCCTGCGTTAGCAAGGGCTTTAACGGCAGAATGTTCATTTTGAACTCGAAATTGAGCCCCGAGGCGAACGAGCTGGCTTTCTTGTTGCCCTTTAATATTTGCAATGACAGAGACTTTAGCTCTGCCTTCTTCACCAGCTTGCTGTCGCAGAATTTCTTTGAGGCGCTGTTGCTGCTGAATATTTCCCGCATCTTGAGCGGGAATCTCTACCATCACCAGTCGCACTTCCTCAATAGGTTCTGCATCTTCAATAATGATCTGGATCCGATCATCGCGGCGGTCCACTTTGCCCCAAATCATCAAGCGGTGGTCTGTTTCAATGTAGGAGCCAATCCGTTCAAAGCTGCGCGGAAACACGACCCCTTCGGCTTTGCCCGATAGATCTTCCATTTGGACAATGGCCATCCGGTCGCCTTTTTTGGTGATGATGGGTTTGACTTCTGTGAATAGGACAATGGCACTTACTGTCGTTTTTTCAGGCTGCTCTTCTAAGTTGGCAAGACTGATGGGGGCCATCAATCGGGCGGGTCTTTCAATTTCACGAAGGGGATGATTGGAAATGTAGAAGCCTAGGATCTCTTTTTCGAGCT
Source organism: uncultured Acaryochloris sp. (assembly GCA_937941595.1). GTDB lineage: Bacteria > Cyanobacteriota > Cyanobacteriia > Thermosynechococcales > Thermosynechococcaceae > Acaryochloris. The sequence goes on from CALDHF010000028.1 coordinate 6,365, forward strand.
TGAGCTTTTCAGATTCAGGAAAATCCTCAACCGGTTCAGCTTTGGGGGCTGTCTCTAGAGAGGATACAGCCGTTCCCGCCTCTGCATCCCCGCCCATGGTGTCGAATAGATTGCCTTGACCAATGGCTCGGTCCTTGGCTCGGGATTGAGCCCACTCCAAAATCAGCTCTAGGTCATGGACTAGTTGGTTACGGTTGGGATTAAACGCATCTAGGGCTCCGCTGTAAATGAGGGCTTCTAAGGCTCGACGATTCACCACTCGGGGATCCACACGATCGCAGAGTTCCGCTAAGGAAATAAAAGATCCATCTTGATCTCGTGCCGCTAAAAGAGCTTCAATAGCACCCTGTCCTAAGTTGCGAACTGCTGATAGGCCAAATAGAATATTTTTCTCTAAAGGTGTGAAATCAACCCCGGACCGGTTGACATCAGGAGGTTCCACCTCAATGCCCATGCTGATGGCTGTGGCAATGTATTTTTGGACCTTGTCTTGATCACCGCTGTTGGCGGTGAGCAGGGCGGCCATATATTCAACAGGATAATTGGCTTTGAGATAGGCCGTTTGATAGGTGACATAGCCATAGGCTGTGGAGTGAGACTTGTTGAAGCAGTTGGCTGCGATCCAGCCCTGATCGATCACGAAGTTATGATCCTGGGCCAGGCCAATGTCATACACTGTCTGGATGCCGAGGGATCGACGACGAATAATCTTCACCACAGTTCTTAATCCTGGAATGACGCTTGGTTGAGGAATTTGTTGGAGGGCGAGTTTCCCTTATCTTAAGCTTAAAATTCTCGCTACTAGTTGTGCAGGATGAATCCCATAGACATTTGTAATGTTGCTTCAATTTTGAGAGACCAGAGCTTGAATCTGTTGATGAATATGGACCCCACGTTGATGCATCACTGTTTGGAATAATGGTGTGGGTAATGCTGCTTCGACAGGCCAAACCCCTGGTTTTCTCAGGTCCTGACTAAGGAGCAGTTGGGCGATACTCCCTGTTCCATACCCGGCTGCGATCGCAGTGTCGGGCAGCACCAACGTTGACACAACTTCCGTGGGTTGACCGTCTTTGATACCCGTCACAGCAGAGCGCATGGCTACCCCTGTCCCACTAAACTGATCGGTAAATTGGGTAGTGACAAAGCCTCCCCACGCTAAAAACTCAATGACACTCCGCTTTCGTAACCAAGACTTGGGCATCCAGTGGGCCAATGCCCAGGTAATCCCGTTGTAAATTTCTGGCACTGAGCCAAACTTGGTAATGACGGACTGGACTGGGAATGTCTGAGGCAGCGTTAAGCGCTCGGGAACGTCAAACCAAAACACATTGACCCGGCCATAGGGGGGGGGGAACTGAATGATTTCGCGACCACTATAAGGGTGGATCGGCTGCCACTGCCCTTGCAGCCATCCTAAAAATGGCTCGATCAGCCCTAGAAAAGTCGTGCGCATAATGGTGATTCCAGCTCCCCCAGTTCCCGCTACGACATAGCTAAGATGAATCTGATCGGCTTGATCCAGGGCTTCAATGTCCTGGCGGACCATGCTATTAGACATGCCTGGAAAAACCCCGGTATTGATAATTGCTGTGATACCTGCAGCCGTCGCTTCGTCTGTAAGATGGAGTGCCTTCTCTGTAAAAGAAGGATGGTCACTCACATCTAAGTAATTGACTTGCTGTTGAATGCAGGTCTGTAAAACCTGGGCATTGCGATCGTGGAATGGCCCCGCACAGTGGATGACGAGATCTTGCGGTGTAATAGCAATCCTTAACGCCTCTAGGTCAGCCAAATCTAACGCCATGGCGTGGACCCGGGGGCCGAGGGCGGTGGCAACCAGCTGCCCCGCGGCTAAGGTGCGGCTGGTGAGGGTAATAGCGACCGTTTCTTGCTGAGCTAAGTCAGCAACGATGCTTTGACCAATCCGGCCTGCGCCCCCAATAACTAGTACATTATGCATAAGGAAAGAGATGAAAAAACGCTAATAAGGTCGTTTTTGGAAGTATAAAAGGCTCTTTACTAGAATTGCTAAATAATGTCCTTGCATAAATTGAATTTTGCTTCTAGAACGCTAACGACTAATGAATCATTCGTTATTCTGCTGAAGAAGTCATTTTTTTGTATGAACTTTGAGTATCTCACTGTTATGAAATTTGAAGCGGCACCCCAGGAGATTTTTTCAAGATATATGGAATGAGAGCGATGACTAATCTAAACCGATACTCAACACTTCTGCACCTGACTGACTATCCCCTTTGCAAAAGCAGACCAAAATTCTGAGCTGAACCTGTTAATAGGCAAGATCTTTCAGTGATTGTTCTATCAGGAACTAGTGGGCTTTCATTGGGCCAATGAGTTCTGCTGCTGGATGCCTTCAATACCTATGGAGAGTGAATTATTTTTAGGGATGTTCTCAGCAACCCTATCGAAATACTGATAGGGGTCTGAGCTTGGAGAGGATAGATCTTGGTGTCTGGGGACAAGCCAGTAAAGTTTTGCTGGTGTCGGAAGATTGCAGGTCTAAATTATTTTTTTATATACGATTCCTTGCAAGCTAATATATACTTTACAAGATAACTTTTTCTAGTTATTTCACTCCTTTGGAAGCAATGCTTCGAAACTCTAACGGAATGAGAGACTCTCGGTAAGGTTATTGTTTGCTGAACCGTTTTCTTATTCTCTTGCTATAGTAAAATAGCCTCCTTTTTTTAGAACTTATAAGTTCTTTATTCATTAGTGAATGTATTTGTAATTAGAGACCCATGCCTAAACTAAAAGAACCTGCTGTCAAACCGTTAACTGGAGAAAAATTACTCACAAAAATTAAACAACTCGATCACCTTAGTCGAGAAGAAAAAGCCAAGGCCTGTGGCTACTTTTCGTTTGATCCTGATGGGTCAGAGCGTTTAAATGTTATGGCCTTTCTCAATGCTGTTCTGGATGCAGAAGGGGTGAATTTAGATGCAACGCCAAACCAGAATGGCTCTGGTACATCTGGACGTCAGCCTAGCTACATGGTTTCAGTGCAAACCAATGGCAATTTGTTGGTAGGGTCTGCCTATACCAAGCAAATGGAATTGAATCCTGGTGATACATTCGAAGTGACCCTGGGGCGTAAGCATATTCATCTGACTAAAGTAGAGTCGGACGATTAGTCCGTTTTACTTTGATCACCCAAACTCTTCAGCTAGGGTGAACTGAAGAGTAATTTAGGTGTTCAGAGTTTGATCTTACTTTTGAGAGAACCAGGTTGCGATCGCATCTCCCATACTCGCCGCTAATCGTTTTTGAGCTTTGGGATCCGTAACCCATTCAAATTCAGTGGGATTGATCATAAATCCCAACTCCATCAACACAGCAGGCGCTACCGTGGGTCGCGTCAACGCCAAATTATTCCAGAAAATTCCATAGTCCGGACGCTTCAGGTCATCGACTAAGTAATGGTGTAGGAAAACTGCCAAGTCATGACTTTGGGAATGGTACCAAAATGCCCCAATCCCCGCTGTATTTACAGCATCGCCGCTATCTGGCAACGCATTGTAGTGGACACTAATGGCAATGGTCGGTTCCGTTTGATTGATCACATCAACTCGATCTTGAGGATAAAGATCATCATCTCCTTCGCGGGTCATCACCACGGTGGCCCCGCGTTTTTCTAACTCCTGCTTCAAGAGCTTACTAACGACAATGGTCACATCCTTCTCGGGTAAACCCGTTGGTCCCCGCGCTCCCAAATCGTTTTTGCTCCCATGTCCTGGATCTAGTAAGACTTTGACATTTGATAATCCCTTGCCTTGAGGCGGATGACGCAGGGAGAGAATCAGGCTAGTGCCTTCATAACGGAGTTTATAGCCCCACTGTTTTTTAGGTTTGAGATTGAACTTGTAGTCTACTCGCCCTGGGGCAGGCTGTTGCCAATCTAGCCGTCGTATCACCGGATCATCATTCATGGCAATGACATCGGTTTGGGCAGTGGTGTTATGTAGGGTCAACGTGAAAGAGCGGTCGCCCTGCTTGACACTTATGGGTACCGGGGTTTGTAAGGGAAAGACCACCTCCGTCCACCCCGGAACTTGGCGACTGCGAAGACTGCGAATCTGGGAATGGGGCAGGCTGTTTTGGGTCAGCGAACGGGTTTCTTTCGCCTTGATCCAAGCGCCATAGTCTAACCTCAACCATTCGCCATCCCGTCCGGTGACTCGAGCTTGGGTGCCTTTGGGCAAGGGGGTCAGGCGAGAGTAGTCTGTACTCGGTCCCGTGCGAGCAACCCCTTGGTCGCTGGTGACTTCAACCCCTGAAAATTCTTGAGGGGAGAGGATCTCAATGGTGCTAGACCCCGTACGCTGTAGAGTCTGTCCCCCTTTCGTGAGTTGAAAGACAGGTTTGCCTAATACACCGGGTTGAGTGAAAGCAGTACACCCTTGGTAAACCCCGGAATTATCTGAGGTTTGAGGCTGATTCTGCTGGGTGAGTGCCGCAGAATTAGGAGGCAAATCTACCGCTGTTCCCTGGGGTTGGAGGGGCAATGTCTGAGGGCCAATCTGAACGGAGATTTGGGCATTGGGTTGGGCAATGGTTCGAAAACAAACGGGCTCATTTGGAAGCTTGGCAATATCCGTTTTCGGTTCCAGGGAGTCTTCTGCCATTTCAGAGGTTGCAGAGAGAGGAGAGACTGACGTGCGGATAACTTTTAGGGTTAAAGTTTGGTCATCGTACTCGAGATTGAAGGTATTCTCGCCTATGTCTAAAGGAAAGCTAGGGGCAAAGTTGCCAGTGGGACTGCGATCAATGACCTTGCCATTGACGGTCACGTCTCCTGTGGATGGGGCGGTGCCAATTAGAAAAATCTGCTCAGCAGTTGTTTTATGATCGTTAGCCGGATAGACCACTTTCAGCGCTTCACCCCCATAGGAAGGCTGAGGATAGGCCAAAACAACACTCCCAGCGACAGCCGCTAATCCCAAAAATCGCTTCATGGACTTTACTCCTCATATCCATCTCAATCAACCGTAATCCAGAGACACTGTCAACTCCAGATTGGTTGAGGCATCAAGATTATGGTCGTTCTGGAGGGTAATCATACCAGGTATTATTTACCCAGAAAGATGGGTTCACATAGATCACAGCCAGGGAAATGAATGTGAATATTGAGACAAAATCTATTAAAGCTAAAGGAGTTCGCATTGCGGTGACTCATAATGGGCGAGAAGTTGGACGAGCCTATATCTATTACATACACAACGATCTGCACGATCAGCCGTTCGCGTTTATGGAAGATATCTATGTGGACACAAGCTGTCGAGGTCAAGGCTTAGGTTCACAACTTGTCCGCAAAGTGATTGAGGTAGCCAGAGAGGCAAACTGCTACAAGCTGATTGCGACGAGTCGCCAATCAAGACCCAAAGTTCATGACCTTTATCAGGGATTAGGATTTACGCAACATGGCGTTGAGTTTCGTATGAACTTTTAGAGGCAATATGACGTCAGTCTTCCGTGCAACAGAATGCCATCGTTTAGCCAACCAGGAGAAAGGTTTCTCAATTACCCCATTTCCCTAAAGATTCCGAGCAGCAAATGTATCGCAAGCTTTTAACGTCCCCTGCTCCATCCCCACCTTAAACCAACGAACCCGCTGGGCTGAACTGCCGTGGGTAAAGGATTCAGGCGTCACATATCCCCTAGCCTGCTGCTGAAGACGATCATCACCGATACTACTCGCGGCGTTCAGAGCTTCTTCTAAGTCACCTTTCTCCAGAAGCTGACGGGCTTTATCAGCATTATGGGCCCAAATACCCGCGAAACAATCGGCTTGCAATTCCTGTCTCACAGAGAGTTGATTCCCTTCGATCTGGCTGACTCGACCCTTGAAATCTTGAACTTTACGAGAAATTCCTAAAAGGGTCTGAATATGATGCCCCACTTCGTGAGCAATCACATAGGCTTGAGCAAAATCTCCAGGAGCTTGATGACGTCGTTTCAGATCATCATAAAAACTCAAGTCGATGTATACCTTCTGATCCGCTGGACAATAGAATGGACCTACAGCCGCTTTACCTAACCCACAGGCTGATTGCGTCTGTCCTGTAAATAAAACCAGTTTGGGTTGGCGATAGGTAAGCCCCTCTTGCCGAAAAATAGTGTCCCAAGTCTCCTCAGTATCGGCTAGAACCACAGACACGAAATCTGCCAATTCATTTTCAGCAGCAGGCCGATTTTCTGGGGTTGAGGTTGAAGGCTGGTTGGTTACTTGATTACCCTGGTCCAAAATCAAGCTTGGGTCTATCCCAAAAAGGGAGGCAATCAAGGCAAGTACCAGAATACCTAACCCGCCTCCGGCAGCAGTTGGGACTGACGATCTGCCTCGTCGATCTTCTACATTGCTACTTCTACGACCCATTTTCCAGCGCATGTCTTCCCTCCTCAGGATGTGACCGTTTTCCCCAGTTCATGATTATCCTATGCAATATTCTGCGCCCAACGAAATTAATTAAGCCAAACTTCCAATCCGGTTCTGGGGTCAACTTCGTGAAGGCAGGATCACAAATATACTTTTAGGGCAACGAACTAAACGCAGGATTGAGCAAATCAAACAGATGATTGATAATGTCCTGAGGGTTCTGTAATTGTAAAGATTCTTGGGTGGAAACCTTCCCAACAGTCTTATCTCTTTCTTTCTGATTGAGCTGGCGGCGAGTGTTGACGTAAGCCAGCATCAATTCTTTGTGGACTTTCTCTTGGTCGACGGTGGGGGCGGTATGAACCTTAACAAGAATGACGCCATTTCCCTTGTGCTCAATGCATTGAATGCCCATTTGGGCTTGAGGATAGGTACTCTGGATGCGCTTGAGGGAATTTGCAAAGGCGGTCCAATTTACGCCATTGTGAAAATTAAGGTTAATGGTTTCTGTACTGGTCCATAACAGCTCTGCTAATTCTCCTGCCAAAAATTTGCCATGACTGGGTTGGCGGTCTTGTTCATGCTTTTTGAAGTAGATATGCTCACAAATTGTGCGATCAAACTTGGTGGCACGGGTGAGGTGGGTGTCTTCGAAACAGGCTGCCGTCAAGTTGGTCATCGAGAGATTGGCGGCTTGGAGTTGGCTACGAGATAGATCTGCGCCCCTCAAATCAGCTTCCCTAAGATCGGCTGATGTTAAATTTGTTTCGCTTAAATTGGCTTTATTCAGATTGGCATGTAAAAAGCTAGCCTTATGGCAGTTTGCCCCTACCATTTGGGCTGAACTTAAGTTTGTATCTACCAACAACGCTTTGCTGAGATTGGCATTGATCAAATCACTGTCGCTGAGGTTGCTACTTTTAATATCGGCATGGCTTAGATCTACGCCACCCAAATTGGCCCGAGAGAGCTGCCCTTTTTTCAAGGTACTACCCTGGAGATTTGCGCCTCTTAGATTGGCTTCTATTAAAATGATGCCGTTCAGATTGGCTCCATGCAAATCCACTTCAATCATGCGGGCAAAGCTGAGATCGGCTTTGCTTAAGTTGACATTACTGAGATCGGCCCGAGCCAGATCTGCTTCACTCAGAAGGGCTCGGTTCAGGTTGGCTCCTTTGAGGTTGGCATCGGATAAATTGGCTTCTATCAGATTGGCTTGAATTAGAAAAGCTTTGCGGATATAAGCTCTGCTTAAATTGGCACGGTTTAAATCTGCAAAGTTTAGGATTGTTTGAGTCAGGTTTGCTTCAACTAATAAAGCCTTATTCAGTCTGGTCTCAATGAGAATTGCTTGGTCCAAATTGGCAAAGCTTAAGTCAACACATTCCAGATTCGCTTTGCCCAAATTCGCTCCGGTGAGTTTGGCCTCACTCAGATAGGCATGGGATAGGTTAGCAAGGCTTAAGTAAGCACCACTCACATTAGCCCCTGTTAAATTGGCGTGATTGAGATCGGCACTAATGAGATTGGCCCCTTTGAGATCCAATCCACTCAGGTCTGCACCACTCAAATCAGGCTGTTCGGAAAACTTCTCCTTGCGCCAAGCATTCCAATGCTTGACTCCACGCTTAATTAATCGGAGATGGGCTGTGTTTGCCACAGGGATATTCTTCCTTTCTCTTTACTGCACTCGAGCGTTTCTCCCCCGCCTTCAGACATGCAATATTTTGGTTAGTAAGCGCCAGTTGACACCTTATGCTTCAACGTGAATTATAGCTATTTTGCTGTCTACTGCCCTCAGGTTAACCTGACATCATCCTATTTGGCGAGAGACTCAATAAAAGATGTAAGTTGGGTATCCCAATTCTTTTGGGTGTCAAGGGTTGTGACATGCTGTTGCTCACTTTGGGAGAAGGGTTGAAAACCCTGTTGCTGATGTTGTAGTAAGTCAGCAGTGGCATCCGAAATGTCTCCTGCTCGATGGTGGAGACGTGTTATTAACGTGTCTAAAGAAGCAGTGCAATATAATATGTGTCCTTTTATCTGTGCTGTCTTAGCCTGCTCCATGACCGCAGTCCGCCAACTGCGCTGATCAAATTTGGCATCTAGAATGACGGTCCAGCCTTCCTGGGCTAGTAATAGTCCCAAGTCTATGAGGCGTTGATAGGTCTTCTCAGTCATGGCTGGTGTATAAATTGCCTCTGTCCCTAATTCATGGAGAGGCATGCGGGCCAGATGTTTACGAACTGCATCAGACCGGATATGGATGGCATGGCTCTGGGGGGCTAAGCGATGGGCAACGGTGCTTTTCCCTGATCCTGACAAACCGGACATGATCACAATTTGTCCCTGGGGTCTTTGGGTATATAGGTAGGCTAAATGAAAGTATTGTTGGGCCTGGTGCCAATGGTCGGCCTGTTCTGAGGGGGGGATCGCCGGATCTGCCGCTGTCATACTGTTGACGTTGCCTCGAATGGTGGCCCGCATACTTAAGTAGGCTGGCAATAAAATCGCACCCTCATAATCTCCTGTGATTTCGAGATAGGTGTTGAGAAAGATATTGGCTAGATCAGAACGGTCATGAAAATCTAGATCCATGACCATAAAGGCCACATCGTAGATAACGTCAATGTTGCGGAATTCTGGACAGAATTCGATGCAGTCAAAAATTTGAATTTGATCTTGAAACAGACAGACATTATTGAGGTGGAGGTCTCCGTGGCATTCTCTGATGCTATGGGATTGTCGCTGAGTGATCCTAGCTTGATGTGTCTGCCAAAATTGTTGGGTAAAAGCCTGTGTGTTTTGAAATTGGTCTGGGGTTTGTGACTGATTAATAAAGGATTTGCTGATGTTGTAGTTATCTTCATCGGTGCGGCAAATCGCGGCATAGGTCCCGTAGGTCTGAATCTCTAGGTTGGTGGTCGCCGTAGTATGAAATTCTGCCACGATTTTTCCCAGCTTGGACAGATGCTCCGAAGTCAGCTTGTTGGCTTTAAAGAGGTGGCTAAATAGTCCTTCTTGGGGAAACTGGCGCATTTTTAAGGCATAGTCAGCAATCTCAGCTTGGGGATTAGGGTTGAGATGGAAGCTGTCTTGGCTCTGATAAATTGGCAGAACTGCTAGATAGAGGTTGGGGGAAAGGCGGCGATTGAGACGCAGTTCTGTTTGGCAAAAGTAGGCTCGTTTCTCTAGATTCGTAAAGTCAAGGAACCCAAACTGAGTTGATTTCTTGACTTTGTAGGCAAATTCTCCCGTTAAGAAAACATAGGAAATATGGGTTTGCAAGAGCTGCACAGGCGTCTGAACCGGGTGGGGATAGAAGTCCGGTTGCAGCATTTGCTGAATGAGGGGAGGGAATGCAGCATCCATGTTTTTAGGAGGGTTCTTACCTCCATTCTAAAGGGGTGGCAAAGCCCCAATTATAAAGTAGGCCTGAAGGGCCAATGAGCAGATTAGGAATTCGCGTTAAGCTGACTGCTAATAGGCAGGAAGCGTGGCATGTCCTTTCAGAAAATCATCTGCAGCAGCGTATTGACGGGTTGGTTCTTCAGTCTCTCGGTGGCGAGTGCCCAAGGATCTTCGTATAAACCTCACTGTATAACTCAACTCAAACGAGACGTGGATGCGATCGCAACCCAATCCCTCTTCCAAAAAGCCCGCTTAGGCATTGCCATCCAGCCTCTCGATGCAGCTCAACCGCTCTACGCCCGGGATGCCCAGCACTACTTTCTGCCTGCTTCCACGACCAAAGTCATGATCACCGCCACTGCTTTAACCCGGCTTGGTCCCCAATTTCGGATCCAGACCGATCTCTATGGGGCAGGGCAGGGGGCAACGTTAGACCATCTCCGCATCGTTGGCCGAGGCGATCCGAGTTTGTCTGACCAGCAGCTGCAACAGGTCGCTGCTCAGCTCCAAAAACAGGGGGTTCGCCGCATTGATCGTCTTTTAGGGGACGATACGTATTTTCAGGGGCCAGAAGTTTTGCCCACATGGCAATGGGAAGATATTCAGGCTGGGTATGGTGCCCCCGTCAATAGCCTGATCCTTAACCAAAATGCCTATGAGCTGAAGCTATGGCCTCAGTCTCCAGGCCAACCCCTGCGAGTGGAATGGCTCTCCCCCCAGCCCATTGGGTCTTGGCGGCAAATTAATCGCACCCGCACGGTGAGTTCAAATGCCCCTGAATATATAGAAATAGTCCGCCGTCGTCGCGGATCAACCTTAGAAATTGAAATTACTGGGCAATTACGGGCCGGGGCCGCTCCTGATCGCTCAGCCGTCGCGGTTGTCAATCCCGGTTGGTTCCTGCTCCAACGGTTTCGGGCCATCCTAGCCACCCATCAAATCAAGGTGGGACAGATATCGCGGCTGACTAATGAGAGGGAGCGTGATGCTGCCTTAAAAACAGCCCAGCGGCCAGAGAAACGGTTGACTCAAATTCAATCTCCACCCCTTGCAAATTTAATTGCCACCACCAATCAAGACAGCAACAATCTCTATGCCGAAG
>CALDHF010000029.1 GCA_937941595.1 uncultured Acaryochloris sp.
TAACCTTAGAACCGCGTTGAACCATGAATCTTTTACCTTATTGAATTTGCAAACGAAGCATTGATTTCAGCCTACTATGCTCTTGGGTCACTACCATCCGAAAATCTATAAATTTTTATAACTCTCTACAGAAGCCATGGCGATGTGAGGGCAGTGGCACATGAGACGCTACCGCTATTTATCGATACACTGGCAACGTAAAGTGGAAGCAACTCCCTTCATTTACGGCAGAATCCACCCAAATTTCGCCATAGTGGGTACCCACAATGCGTTTGCAGAGGGCTAAGCCCATCCCATAACCAGATTGATCATGATCTCGGTCAAGACGGTACTGATTTTCAAAAATATATTTTTGTTTTTCTAGAGGGATTCCCAGGCCATTGTCACAGATACTGACTTGCACTTTTTGGGTCGTGCGGTGTAAGGCAGATAATCGAATCACCCCACCATCAGGGGTATATTTCATGGCGTTATCTAGCAGATTTAAGATCACTTGCTGGACTTGATTGGCATCCGCATAAACTCGCGGCAAGTCAGGGGGGATATCACTCTCCAACACTTGAGATTTTACTTTCAGGGCATTTTGCATCCTTAAGACGATCTCTTGGCAGAGTCCTCCTACATCTAGTTGTTTAGGATGAATGTTTAACCCAGGATCGCTGCCTTGGCAAGCTTCCAGCAGATTGGTAATCATCCGCTCAATAATATGGGTTTGCGTATGGGCATGTTGGGTGAGCCGTTGGATCAGGTCCGGTGACAAATTTTGGAGGGATTCATGTTCTGGACTCCACTGACCCGACAACGTTTCTAAGGCAATCATAGCGGCTGTCAACGGATTCCTCAGATCATGGGCCAGCATGGCAATCATCCGATCTTTGAATTTTAATTGGTCTTGCAATGCTTCATTTTCTTGCCGCAACCGAAACATGTCATCCGACAGCTGCATAAGGTTAGCGGCCTCAGCAAAGGATGTCTCTTCCTGATGGGCCTCTGATTCATCTGCCAGCCTGTCATTGGTCGCTAAGGAATGCTGCCAATAAGGCCAAGACTCTTTTAGCTGTGAGACCAAATTACTACCTGCCAAAATATGACGGGGTTCAGGCCGAATTTTTACTAAGGCTGGGGTTGCAACTAATTTGTAATGTTCTACTAAATAGGGCTGTTCCGCCACTTCAACCACATGCAACTCAAACTTGCAGGTAGGTTGCAGCGTATCTAAGTATTGAGAAATTTGATTGATTTGCTCTTTAGCCGTAGACCGCTTATCCACAAATAGCAACAGTTGCAGCAAAGCATCTGACTTGGCTACCTGTTGTAGATATTCTATTGGGGAGTCGGAAGATGATCTCATCCCGATTATCGGATCAGAAACATAAACACTGTTACTCAAAGAGCCTCTTGAAGAGGCAATGCCCCACGATGTTTGATCAACACCACTGCAAAACATAGGATGGACTCACTGAGCAGGCACCTATCGATAAATGCCTACCGGATAGTGATGTTTTCACTAATGTTTAGAGATCATTGCACTAATAGGGTTAACTTCATATTAGTTGACAATGTCCCCCTAAAGGATAGAGAGAAGTTTAAAAACGATTTTTGAGGATAAAAATAGCAGTAGAATAACGAATTTAAAAATTAGCATCGCAGCCTATGTTGTCTAAACCGGGTCACAAGCATGATCAATATCGGGATGACGTTCCAGATAAATCTGCAACCATTGACAGCCTCGTTGTAGCAATTGAGAGAGGTTTCCGGTTCTCCAGACCCGAACGACATCATCTTTGCCCACTGTATATAGAGATTGACCATCGGCAGCGAATTGCAGGCTATATACCGCTCCTTGATGGTTGATGAGCTCTGCTAACTGTTGCCCCTGGGAGGTCCACACTCGAACAATCCCATCTTGTCCTGCGGTCGCTAAACGCTGGCCATCCGCACTGAGAACGAGCCGCAAAACATCGTTAGGGTGACTCCGAAACTGCCGCCGCAAGTCACCCTGCACAGACCAAAATCGCACTGAGCCATCTTTCCCTACCGTGACCAACTCCCGCCCTTTGTTGGTGTAGCGCACATCACTTAACCACCCCTGCTGGGCATCAAATTGAGTTAATTCCCGTCCAGTTCGAGTCCAAGTTTTCACCCATCCTTCCTTTCCGGCGGTGACGAGCTGCCGACCGTCAGGGCTAAACCGAATAGCCCATACGGGCTTGTCAGAGGCCTTAAATTGTTGGTGTTTTTGAGATTTAAAGTCCCATAGATGCACTGTGCCATCCTTCGTGGCGGCAACTAGAGCGTCTCCCTGGGGAGAGTAGTTCAAGGAATAAACTCCTTTCGAGGTCAAATCATGATCGTGCAGTTGACGTCCTTTAAGATCCCAAATGCGGACATGGCCATCTTCTCCAGCAGTGGCGAGCTGCTGGTCATCAGGACTGAAGATGACGTCATTGCCGCCTTTAGAATGGGCATCGACGTCCCATTGCAGTTGGCCATCAGCCGACCATAATTTGAGGGTGCCATCTTTGCCGGTGGTTGCCAGCAACTTCCCTTGGGAATGAGTAGCAATACTCCAAATACTGCGATGTTGACCCCGCCATTGCTGTTGACCTGTGAGGTCCCAAAGATGGAGACTACCATCTCTACCGGTGCTAAGTAAGCGTTGACCGTCAGGGCTAAAGCTGGCACTACTGACTAAACCCGAATGACCTTTCAGTTCGGCAAGGGGTCTACCCGAAAAATCCCATAGTCGAATCGTGCTGTCTTCCCCTAAGGTCACGAGCCGTTGGCCTTGAGGACTCACATCAACGGCATAGATGGGGGTCTGACTGCCTCGCCAAACGTTCAGGGGCTGGTTGTTGGCAGCATTCCAGAGGCGAATCAAGCCATCAGAGCCCACCATGGCAAATTGTTGATCTTGATCAATAGATTGAGGGGTATCACGAGGTTGTCTGGGTAGAAAACTGACACTGTTGAGCTTCAGCCTTGGATTGGTGCGACTTTTCCATTCACTGAGTTTTTGGCCAGAGAGGGTCCATTGCTGCATCGTGCCGTCAGCGCCGACTGTGCTGAGCTGTTGACCATCTGGACTAAAACTGAGGCTACTGACTTTGCCACTGTTCGTCTGAAATTGAGAGATGTTCTGTCCCTGGAGAGTCCAAACGCTGACTTGGCCGTCAGCAGTGGCTGTTGCAAACTGCTCGCGATTGGGACTAAAGCGAATACTTTTGATTTTGCCGATGGTTTGCAAGACTTGGGTGAGGGGCTGTCCAGAAGCATCCCACAACTGGAGATCGCCCTCGAGGGTCAGGGTCAAAATCCGATCTTTTTGGAGAAAGTCGGCATATCTCAAGCCCCTCGCATCAACTTCAAACTCCTGGATCTTGTCACCCGTGGTCGACCAAATGCGGACATAGCCATCTTTCCCGGCTGTGATCAGTTGTTGACCGTCAGCACTAAATAGGCCACTGTTGATGCGGCCTTGATGTCCTTCCCAGGTGTTTTGTTCGGCAATGTTATCCAGAATGGTCTGAAGCACATAGATCGGTTTGACGGTGGGGTAGTCTTGGAGGGGAAGCTTAGGGGTAACTAAGGTTTGCAGATTTTGTCCGAGTTTGATCGCTGTTTGTAAGGCCTGAAGCTGATTGGTAGGAAATTGCCGGAGCGTGCTCACGCCGTCTTGTTCTAAGGTTAGACTTTGTTGAGAATCTTGCAAATCCTGGCCAGTACGAATCCCCAGAATAATGGCCAGCACTGAAATACCAGAGACCAATACCAGGGATGCGATCGCAACTCGAACAATCCGACGGGCTTGGCGATGAGCCTGGGTGAGAATGTGATTGGCATCTTCAATCGCTTTCTTTGCTTGCCGTTCCGTTGCTAAGCTGACCTCAACGTCTTGTTTATCAGCATGTTGGCTAGCACTCAGAAATTGGTAATCCTGATCGCTTAAGCTTTTGGTGTTGGACCAGTCCAATGCTTCCCGTAAGGCTTGGCCCCGCAGCAGCCGGGACTGATCTTGGCCCTCAGAGCGCAACCAGGATTGCATGACTGTGGCATAGGGACGAAGCTGCTCTAAACGCTGCTCAACCCATTGCAGATTGAAGATTTCAGCATAGATTTTGTTATGAATCTGGAGTTGCCCCTGGGTTTGGATCACTAAACCTGAGAGCAAAAGCTCCATCTGCTCAGGACACTGATCGATCTGTTCCGAACAGTCGTCGGTAGGCATACCCGCTTGCCAGTCTTGCTGGGTCACCGCCAATAGCTTCTGATAAAGTCCCAACAGTCGCCCTGCGCGTTTTTCATCTTGCAGTAGCCGATTGCGAATGGTGCGTAAATGCTCGGGTTCATCTTGGGTTTCCCAGTTATGAATAATCCGAGTATGAACCAGATCATTCACAACTTGAATCTCTTGACCGTCTGGAATCACGGGTCCGGTGGCCAAGATTTTACAGAGTTTCTGGGTCAAGAACGGTTGGCCACTGGTCCAGGCTAAAATGGCTCGCACCAGACGATGGGGATGCTCTGAAATCGGGGCTAATCCCGTTGCGAGGGGCCGGGTGTCTGTATTTTGGAATCCCCTCAGGGTAATGGCTCGACCAATGTTAAAGGGGGTGCGTTGCCGATCTTGAATAAGCTGGGATGGGGTGGCCACCCCAAACAGCGCAAAGGTGAGTCGCTTATAATCTTCGCGATCGACCCGACTGTTGTAGTGGGCACGCATCAGCGCAAAAAAATCGTCTGCGGAGAAGCTGAGGCTGAGGAGACTATCAATTTCATCAATGAAAATCACCATGTTTTGAGGCACATGGCGAAACAGGATCTGCTCAATGAATTCCGTCAGGCGTTGAGCGGGGGATACCAAGGTGCGATCGCGCCACCAAGACCGCAAATGAAACTGTTCGCCTAAATGAAATTCACTGACCAAAGCC
>CALDHF010000030.1 GCA_937941595.1 uncultured Acaryochloris sp.
CTGGGAACAGATGGCATGGAATTAACGCAATCTTGACTGAATAAGAAGGATATTAATATAAACTCAATCCTTGTTTTTGCAATATTGTTCACCCTTTTGGAGTTAGAAATTATTGCCAAAAAAGTATAATGCAATCCTGGAATATACAACTGAAAATTACTCAGATAAAGCTGTGAAGGATACCTTGAGCCCATCTCGTGGCCGAGGCGAAGGCACAACCATTAAATCTAAATTTTGGTCAGGTAACAATTGCCAGTCATAATGCCGCAGCAAAGTTGCAGCAAAGATTTTCATTTCTAAACGCGCAAACTCCTTGCCCAGACATTCTCGAATCCCACCCCCAAAAGGGAAATAGCCGAATTTCTGCCGTTCTGCACTTTGCTGAGCCAGTGCCTCAGGGCTAAACCGTTCTGGATCAAACTGCTTAGGGTTTGCATATAGCCCTGGATCTTCATGGGTACCACCAATAGAGCAGAGAACCGACCAACCTTCAGGAATTTGATATCCGCCAAATTCACAGGTTTTCAGGACCGACCGAAATACGCCGCCCACGGGTGGGATGAGGCGCATGACCTCCGTCAACACCTGTTCTAAATAGGTCATTTCTCTCAGCACTTCTAACGTTAGAGGACTGTCCGTATCCCATTGCTGTTGCTCTTGACGAAGACGGGCTGTAATCTCTGGATGCTGGGCCGTGAGCAAGCAAAAAGAGGTGATGGCTGACGTTAAGGTTTCATGGCCTGCAAATAACATCAGCAGCACATTATCTTTCAATTCCTCCTGGCTCAGCCCTTGGCCGTCCTCATCACGGGCCTGGATCATTAACCCCAAGGTGTCATCACCTGGGTCTGATAGAGACTGTCGGGCTTGAATAATTTCTTCTAATTCCCGTAGCAAAAGGTCACGACAGCGTTTGGCTCGACCAAATCGTGTCCATGGCAACGAGATGGGCAATGAGAATAAGCCACCACTCCAGGTTTCAAAGTACTGTCCTAAAGGCGTCTGTGACCCCTGATCGAGGCCAACCAATAACTTACAGGCCACATCTAGCGTGAAGTTACGCAGTTCTGGATACCAAGTTAATGTCTCTGCTTGTAGCCATCGCTGAGTATACTGCTGGGCAATATCAGACATGGCCCCAACATAGCTGGATAGTGTTCGGGGTTTAAACGCTTGAGCCAAAAGCTTTCGACGGTTCCGATGTAGTTCTCCAGTTTGGATCACCAGCGACAAGGGTCCCAGTAAGGCTTTGGTTGTCGGAGGCCAGCTGGCCACAAAATACTTATTCTCGTTGGTGAGTACAAACTGATTCGCTTCCATGCCACGAATCACGATGGCAGGACGGCCTAACAACCGAGTTTTGAAAATAGCACCGTAGGCTTCATGTTGCTTAGTAATGAAATCCGGATCTCGAAAGAATTGCAATGATTTTCCAATCACGGGTAAGCCTAAACTGCCAGGGGGGAGCGGGGGATGGTTGGAGAGATTGGAAGCTGTCATAGGAAGAAATTTTTAGAGGAACAGAAGAAGACGTACTCTACACATTCAAGAAGTACTCACCTCTATGATCTACCGTATAGTCAGTAGCCCTACGCTTGCATAAAGGATAGATTTACTGAAAAAATATCTACACTGCCCAAAAGAAATATCTTTGCTGAGGGAAGAATTGCCTAAAAACAATGTTTCTGATTTAGCTGAAACGATAACGCTAAGCCTCTCAAATCAGCAAGCAATTAAGCATATCTTGGGTTAGCTAAATAGCTGACTGCAATTACGGGCATCCTAAGCAATAGTGTTGTTGTCATCCATTTTGCCCTCTTATTTGTGAGTTTATCTGAACCTCTATCGATTTTAGAGAATCCTGATGTCTCGATCGCATTGGGGAAACTGATTATTGCGATCGCATCCGCAACATCAGAAAGCGAAGTCTATGCAACTGTCGCTGCATACATCCCCGACATCCTTCCCGTAGATCGCACCAGCATCACTTTACTCACAGAAGATGGACAAGAGCTGGAAGTTTACGCTCTAAATGGTATTGAAGGTGTTAGTCCCATTGGCCAAACCATTCCTTGTGAGAATACTGGTGCTGGCTTGGCAGTTCGAACGGGTCAACCTCAAATTAATTGGGCCAATCCTAAAAGTACCTATAGCGATATCATCCGTTTATCTGAAGAAGGTCTGTCTCTATTCGTGAGTGTACCGTTAGTCATTCATGGTCAGGCCATTGGGACAGTGAATGCAGCTTTTGCTAATCCAAGTTTGGCAGAGTCACAAATTCTCAGCCTATTGACTCAGATTACAACTTTGATTTCCACCAACCTAGAGCGACAAATGTTGCTCAAGCAAACTCAGATAGCGATGGAAGGCTATCGTTCACAAGCAGAACAGTTGCAGGTTTTAAATGAGATTGCCCGTAATTTGTCAGCCGCAATTTCAGAAGAGGAAGTCTTTGATGCGATCGCAAAGGCGATCAAGCAAATTATTCCGGTGGATCGAGTTAGCTATGCCGTCCCTGACTCCGAATTACAAGGCTTTAAAATCTTTCGATTTACAGGCGATGCCTATTTACCCACAGATATCATCTTACCTAAAGAAAAATCAGGACTAGGCTTTATTTACGAGCTAGGTACGCCCTATTTCTTTGCCGAACTGAAGCAGAGTGACTTTATAGAACATGCCATGTTGCTAAAGGCGGGATTGACCTGTGGTTGGAGTGTTCCGGTCAATGTCGTTGGTAAAATCACTGGCATCCTCAATGCTGCCTCTTCTAAAAAGATCAAAGATGGCAATCAGTTGCTGTCTATCTTAACCACTTTGGCAGAGCTGATGGGGGCAACCTTTGAACGGATCCATCTTCAGGACCAAGCCACGAGCGTTCTTAAAGATAACGCTGTGAAAATCCGCACCTTTATTGACGATAGTCCCCTCCTATTGCTTGCCCTCGATGCAGAAGGCTTAATCCATCACGTCAGCGATTTCGGAGCCAGTCAACTTGGATATCTTGCAGATGACCTCACTGGTCAACATTTCAACATTCTCCATCCTCAAACACTCAGAACAGATATCCAGGCTTACTTGCAAACCCTATCTCGCTTAAAAATAGGAGAAATTTATAGTCACGAAGCGCAAATGATTCAAGCCGATGGCACTTTGATTTGGGCGCGCCAGAATGCACGTAGGGTGAATGACCACCGAGGTATGCCTCAATTGCTATTGGCCTGTGAGGACGTTTCAAAAGTGCGATTGCTGACTGAAAAACTTGACTTCATGGCCTATCATGATGCCTTAACAGGACTTCCCAATCACACCTTATTTCGCAATACATTGGTGGCGTTGATTGATGAACGACAGCATCAGCAATCTCCGTTTGCAATGTTGTTCATTGA
>CALDHF010000031.1 GCA_937941595.1 uncultured Acaryochloris sp.
TCGTTTGTGCTGGCATAATCAAAACGGCGATAGTTATTCAGGCTTGATAAGATTATGTATCATTATCTTGAGATTTTGGTTTGGAATTCAAACCTAGAATAACTCTGAGAATTTGTAACTAGATAGAGACACGAGATCAGAAAAATTTCTTGCGTATTAGCGCTTGAATCATGGATTTCCTTAGCATTAAACAAAATGATAATGTAGTTGGAATCCATGCTATCGGAACTTTTTTGTGCATACAATTAAAATTTATTTTTTCGAAGTGTATTGAAGCTGAAGTTAAAGTTGGCGAGAAATTATAAGGATTACCCCTAATAAAATCTGATGGAATGATATTCATGAACATGGTAGATGAATATACATCCTAATACATTATCTTAACGATTAGTATTCGTCTCTGCAATTTTATGAAAATCTCTGGATCGCTAATTTATATTCCACTAAAAAAGAAAAATAATGGAACTATTAATAGTCGTTTAGAGGCTTGGTTTTTAGGTCTTGGGAGTGATGCAATGCCATGAATGATTTATAAGACATAGATGCGGGATTTGACGCTAATATTCTTCGCTTTGGACAGTGAGATGGGCTGTGATCTCCAGCAGAAAATTTAAATATGTCGTAGGTGAGAGCTTAATCTCATCACAACCAGGAATTTACCTGTGCTTTAGTACTGTCTCCTAGGCTGAATAAGAACTCTCCTGACAATATTTAACGATGCTGCAATCACAGGTATCCATCGCTTCGGCATCCATTGATTGGCGCCAAACATTGGAAGACGTCTATCGAGGGAGACACACCCATGCGTTTAAAAGTGGCAATCAGATTCCGATGGTTTCTCACGATCTGTGGATTGTCTGTCGTGGAATTGTGCAATTGGGCACCTTGTTTGCCAGTGGTGATGAGGCAATTTTAGGATTTGTCTATCCAGCCATGCCGTTTGGCTTGCCTTTAACGCAACTAAATCCCTATGAAGCGACGGCCTTGACTGATGTCGTGTTAATGAGACTGAATCAGGTCGAACTAGAAACGTCTCCATTACTAGCTCAAGGTGTTTTGCAACAGTTGTGCAGACGTTTGCAGCAAACGGAAGCACTCTTGGCTTTGATTAGTCAACGACGGGTTTGCGATCGCTTACAAGAATTGTTGCTAATGCTGAAGCAAGAAGTGGGCCAAGACACGCCCACAGGGGTACGTTTAGACGTTCGCCTGACCCATCAACAACTTGCAAATTTACTGGGGACGACTCGGGTAACCATTACTCGTCTCTTGGGTAGTCTACGCGAAGAAGGGTGGCTGTCCATTGATCACACTCGACATTTAGTGATTTGTGATTCGCCACCTCCCGGTTGATAGGGCATATGTATGAGGTCACCATCAACCTTTATCTGCAACTGATAGTGATGATTGATGATAAGGCTGATTTCCACCCTGATTATCTGCTTAAAGTGATGACAGAGGAGCTTAGTCTTTATTCGATGCCCCACTTCCAGGCTTTTGATCTAGACGAGCGGCCTGTTCTAAGGCTGCTTTTTCCTGGGCTCTCTGGGCGTATGGTTGAAGCTGTTCCAAAGTCCAGCCCGTGAGTAGGATTAGATTTTCTAGGGTGACGCCCCTCATGAGCATATCGATGCACCAGGTCTGTTGGGCCTGATCGAGGGTGGGAGGGTGGCCTGCTAAGGTGGTAATGTCGGCGGTCCAGGTTTGCCAATAGGTGGCGATGGCTGTAGTAGTCAAAGGCTGACTATGTTCGTCGATGAACATCATGGGTTCATTATCTTTGCGAGACTTCAGCCATTTTGTGAGGGGATTAGCTGTATATGAACCCAGACGCTTGCCCATTACCCACTGATTGACGGTGACTTGGCGACTGCCCGTTGCGGTTTGCACTTGGAGAATATGTTGTTGATTATTGCTGAGTTGCTGCGATCGCAGTAAACCAATCATTTCTTCTGGGGATAGCCCCACCCCAAATAAGACATAGGCCAGGGCATGGTTTTGGAGTCCCTGTTTTTTAGCCTGTCGCAGTATAGTGTGGACGGTATCGGCAGGTAGATCGGCTACTGCTATTGAAGGCTGATGACTAGGAGCATTTTTGGACAGTACTTCAGGCGCAATCGCACCATGCAATATCATCTGAACTGCATGATGGATAAAGTCTTCTTGGTGGTCCCAGAGTTGGTGATATTCACTGGTGAATTCAATAACGGCATACCCCAATAATAGGCATTCGAATAGACTCGCTAATTTGTCGAACTGCATTTGTGGGGCGAGCTGCCTTTGGGACATGAACGTTTCAAAATATTGAGCAACATACTGATTGACCTCAGTCAGGCGCTTGCCCAATGCCAATCGATTCTCGGCTGGATACTGGTCTGCTTCTCCCACCAACGATCGAATCAGATCGGGAACCTGTTCTAATGCATGTAAGTAATTACTTGCATAAGCATGGACTGCTTGTTCAGGGTTCTCTGATTCATTTGCCTGCGCGACTAAGGCCTTCCCCAAATGCTGAAAGGCTGTAGATTCTTCTAGTACCCCCAACAATAGTCCATGTTTACTACCGAAATGACGGAATAGGGTAACTTCATTGACACCAGCCGATTCGGCAATTTGTCGGGTTGTGGTACCGCTAATGCCTTGGGAAATGAAGAGCTGTAAAGCAGAGCGGATCAAGCGTTGACGGGTTGATGATTGGGAAGACATAGTCAAAATGTAAGTGACACTTGCACAATATAAAAGTGAATGCTAGGATGACGGCATGCAAGTCACACTTGCTTTATTTACTTTAACTAGTATCTTGTCAAAAAGCGAGGCCCCACTTTGCAGATAGGGGTTAGCGCTCAATGAACATTATTAATTTCTAAATAGGACTTTTATGACTGCTAATTCTGTCGTCACTGCCCCCGTGGGCAGAAATACTCCTGCGCTTAGTTGGGTGAATGTAGGCTTTTTTGCGGTATTTCATCTACTGGCTATCGGACTGGCGCCCCATTACTTTTCTTGGTCAGCATTGGGCGTTGCTGTATTGCTCCATTGGTTGTTGGGAGGGATTGGGATTTGCTTGGGATACCATCGGTTACTGAGTCACCGTAGTTTTCGGGTGCCGAAGGTATTGGAATATGCGATCGCAACCTTAGGCGCGTTAGCCATTCAAGGTAGTCCCATCTTTTGGGTGAGTGGACACCGACTCCACCATGCCCATACCGAGCATGTCAATGACGATCCTTATTCTGCCCAGCGAGGATTTTGGTGGAGCCATATGCTGTGGATTTTCTACCCTCGTGCCGAATATTTTGACCCCAAACTTTACCGTAAGCATGCACCAGACCTGGCCCGTCAGCCTTATTATCGCTGGTTAGATCGCTATTTTTTAATCCTGCAACTTCCCTTGGCTGCCTTGCTATACGCCGTCGGAGGCTGGTCTTTTGTTGTCTATGGTATTTTTGTCCGCGCTGTACTCCTGTGGCATTCTACCTGGCTTGTCAATTCAGCCTCCCATATGCGAGGGTATCGGACCTTTGAATCTGACGATGGAGCCCAAAATCTCTGGTGGGTTTCCCTACTGACCTATGGCGAAGGCTGGCATAACAACCACCATGCTTATCCTCATGTCGCTAAATCAGGATTTCGCTGGTGGGAAATTGATGTGACCTGGTGGGCAATCTGCGTTCTCCAACAACTGGGTTTAGCCAAAAAAGTGGTGAGCTATCCCAAGTCAGTTCAGCCATTTAACGCTCTATCTTGACACCGTCAGAGCAATCAGCCTGCAGGAGTCTCACTAGGTTGATTGCTCTGTCCATGGAGAATTGGCTCAGCCTTGAGCGGGTTGGGCCAATAAATCATCTAGCTTACCCAACGTATCAAGTTGATAGAGATCGTCACAGCCCCCGATATGTTCGTTATTGACGAAAATCTGAGGAACACTCCGACGGTTATTGGACCGCTCAGCCATTTTGGCTCGCGCTGCTTCGTCCCCATCAATCTTGTATTCGGTATATTTGACCCCTTTCCAAGACAGCAATAGTTTGGCTCGGATACAGAAAGGACAGGTCTGCCAGGTATAAATCTCAGTGTTGGCTTGCACCCGTTCAGGGTGGCGTCCTAATAGGGAATTAAGGAAATTAGGCATAGGAGATCCTTCAGAGAAAACGGGATTAAACCCACCTTATTATTCTAAACCCGAATTCCTAAGTGCTTTTAAGGATCCGCTTGAGACAGTGGAGATGAGGTTACCTGAGTTGCTGCACAATCGCGATTACCATCTAAGGCGAGATCATCAGGGAGCTTTGTTTGGCATAATTTGCACTCGGCTAACTGATTCGCCGTTAGAAAATGAACGTCCCTTAAATCGGCTCCTGATAAATTGCTGCCCTTGAGATCGGCCCCTTTGAAAGAGACTTCCTGGAGATTGGCATCCGTAAAGTCCGCGCCATTTAACTGGGCTTCACTCAGATCTGCCCCCGTGAGATTGGCCTCACAAAAATCTGTTTGAGTTAGATCTGCCCCAATGAGTTTGGCGCCATGTAAATTGGCACCGATTAACTTGGCCTGGCTGAGATTGGCATCACTCAGATAGACCCCAATTAAATCAGCACTATTGAGGTTGGCTCCACTGAGGTTGGCATTGCCGAGGTAAGACCCTCGCAAGTTAGCACCTATCAGATCAGCTTCCTGGAAATTTGTGCCATTCAGGTTTGTGCCTAAGAGATTGGCGCTACTGAGGTTGGCGTTATAAAGGTTGGCGTTACAGAGGTTGGCACTGAGTAGATCGGCACTGCGCAGATTGGCGTCTGCAAGATTAGCATCCCGGAGATTGGTGCCAATCAGATAAGTTTGCTGGAAATTAGCACCCTGCAAGTTGGCACCGAGCAGGTTGGCTTGAATCAGATAGGCGTCCTTGAAGTCCAATTCAATCGTGATCTCTTCATCTGCAAGATGACTGCGGGCAATAACGGTGAGGGCTGACTGAATATCAGTAGGGATGCATAATGTGTTGATTTCAGATGAAATAAGGTGGCGTTCATCGCCTACCTTTGGGCTATTTTCACGAATAAACGCGGTCAATACTTCTAAAATAATGACTTGATGGGACTTAGAAGTCTTGGCAATATGCTCAAGGAGATAAATCCCACCCAGTCGAGCTTCTACCTTATCTTTATCTGCCAATAGTTCTATAGCTTGACGGAAAGCTTCTGTATTATACTGAAGGCTTTTTGTGCCCACCTTTTGCCAAAGAAGGTACGATATTAGGCCGCCTCCGCAGCCGAAGAGGGCCAGAAAGATCGTATTTCTAAATTCCTCTTCCAGTTCGACCCGTTGATATTTTTCTTGGAGCACCACTGAGATTTGCTCTGTGCTGGGAAGTTGCTGGAGGTCAGCGCTATCTACAGGTGGGATTTGACTGACTTGCCATCTAGGAACCAGCCAGATCATAAATATCAACACGACACTCAAGGGAGCCAGAACCGTTGGCATCCATCTCGAATGGGAGGTGTTGGGGATGAGATCGTTGGCCACCTGATGTCCTAGGCTCCTAAAGCGTTGACTGCCAAGATGGGAGTCAAGCGTGAAGGCTGGACAGCATCTTCTCTCATAGCTTTGAGGATGAGCATTGGCATGAATCTGTACTTAATTGGGATCTAGTGTAACGGTAGAAGTCTTTCTCTAGTAAGGCCAGGATAGATTGGCTAGCAGAAACTAGCAGCACCCCAGAGTGATGCTGTGCCCTCATGTTCTTGACTTAAAAAATTCCCCCTAGAATGTCAGTCTACTGTTTATTCAGGGGGATAGGGAGATTGGGAAGGGTATTGCGGATGCGATCGCATTCCTACTTGCAACCTCGTCTCGCTTCAGTACAATAACCCCATGGCGAGTTGTAACCATTATCAAGTCCTAGAAGTTGATCCGGCCGCGACCCAAGCCGAGATCAAAAAGGCCTACCGTCGTTTAGCAAAGTTATTTCATCCCGACAGCCATACCCGAGCAGCAAATCATGAGCAAATCACTCGGCTCAACGCTGCTTATGAAGTCCTAAAAGATCCAAAGCAGCGTTTAAGCTATGACCAAGCTCAGCGAGAACCCCTCAGCCGTTCTCGATCTGATCAGAGGCAATCTGCATCCGCTCAGGTCTACCGCCAGCCTACCCAAACCGCTCGCAGAACAGAGATCCAACTGCAACAATGGCTGAAGCAAGTTTATCGTCCCGTCAATAGCCATCTCGATACCATTATCAATCAGCTCCCATCAGAGATTCGATGTTTATCGGCTGATCCCTATGATGATGACTTAATGGCAGATTTTCAGGACTATCTAGCGGACTGCCGGACCCGCATCGAAGCAGCGCAATCTGAATTTCAATCTTTTCCCAATCCTGGCAATGTTGCCAGCGTCGCCGCCCATCTCTATTACTGCATCAATCATGTTGAAGATGGGATTGAAGAACTAGAACGATTCACCTATTGCTATGACGATCAGTATTTAACCACCGGTCGTGAACTCTTCCGCATCTCCAAAAAGCTATGTAGTGAAGCTCAGGCAGCTCTGAATGCTGTGCTTTAACAACACCCAATTTGACTTGGAATTTTATAACTGATGAATATGGGTATGATTTAGCGTTCGGCTGTGCTTTTGAAGGGTGAAACCTGATCTGTGAAATAGAGTCTTATCGCCATTAGATCAATCACATTCTGGCCAACTTGACAGAAATGGACGGACTCCGATAGCGTGAAGGTCTAGTTTCTAAATAAGAATTCTTTTCATTAACAAGTTAACCACGATGGTATTTGATCTCTCAAAAGTCTCTTTGATCGGTTCTGTGAGCTTAGTCTCTATAGCCATCCTGAGCGGGTGTACCAGTCCCAGCACTCAACCCGATCGTAATGGCAAAGTCGTGAGCGTATATTCCGCGAGGCATTACGACACGGATCAGGCTTTGTATGAGGATTTCACTAAACAAACTGGAATTGAGGTCAAACTTCTAGAGAGTAAAGACAATGAATTATTAGAACGGATTAAAAATGAAAGCAGTAATCCCCAAGCAGATGTCTTAATTACTGTCGATGCAGGACGTTTATGGCGGGCTGAGCAATCTCAGCTATTACAACCCGTCACCTCTAAAACCCTCAATGACAAAATCCCAGAGAATCTCCGTCATCCTGAGGGACTCTGGTTTGGCCTCACCAAACGGGTGCGGATGCTGGTTTACAATAAAGCCAAAGTAAAGCCCACCGAACTCTCCACCTATGAAGCCTTAGCCGAACCTGCGTGGAAAGGCAGAGTGTGTGTTCGCAGTTCAAATAATATTTATAATCAATCGCTGCTAGGATCGTTTATTGAATCCAAAGGAGCAGAGGCAACGGAACAATGGGCAAAAGGTCTGGTTGCTAATCTGGCTCGCCCCCCAAAAGGCGGGGATGTTGATCAAATCAAAGCTGTTGCTGCAGGTCAATGCGATGTCGCTATTGTCAATCACTACTACGTTGCCCGACTAGCCCAATCCAAGAAAGCTAAAAACCAAGCTGTCATTGAACAAGTGGGTGTATTTTTCCCAAACCAATCAGACCGAGGCACCCATGTCAATATTAGTGGCGCTGGTGTTGTCGCGAATGCTCCTCATAAGGACCATGCGATCGCATTTATGGAATACCTTACCAGTCCCAACGCCCAGAAGATTTTTGCAGAAGCCAATAATGAATATCCTGCTGTGATTGGTGTAGAAGCCTCAACAGCCCTTAAACAGTATGGAGAATTTAAATCAGATACTATTAACGTTAGTGCCTATGGTCGCAATAACCCAGAAGCCACAAAAATAGCAGATAGAGCAGGCTGGCAATAGTGCTGAATAAATCTATGGTGCGACGGTTAGATTTATTCTCCAGAAATTTGCAAAAATACGGTGCGGTGACGCGGTCCATCCAATTCAAACAATAAAACGGACTGGTAGGTTCCTAAGGCTAACTTTCCTTCCACCACGGGGACAACCTCACTTGACGAAAGAGTAATGGCCATAAGGTGAGCATGGGCATTCTCTGGTTCATCTTCTGGGACATCCCGAAGATGTAAATCATTATGGAGGTATCGCTGATGAGCAGGAGCCAGTTTTTGCAAAAAGGCTTTGATATCTTCTAGTAACCGTTCTTCATACTCATTAATGCTTAAGGCTGTGGTGGTGTGTCTGGAACAGATCAATACTTGACCATTAAGGATGGCGTTGGCAGTAACAAACGTTTCAATCTGAGAAGAAAGATTGTAAATGCCAATGTTGCAGTCCGTTTCTAAGTTTAGAATGTGATTCACGATGGCCATGAAATCTTACAGAGTAAAGGTACCTCGTTTAAGATATACCTTTTTTATTTATGCTCTGCGTGGACTTGAATGCTTTTAGGTGAAAACATTCCTAGTATTTGCTGCAGACACAATCGCTACTGAGCATCATCGTTAGGGGAAAGTGGTGGGGGCTTTAGGGTTGAGGTCGTATGAGTTGAGTAAGGTCATGATGGCAATATGTATTTCTGCCTGTTGCCTTGGCCCGGTAAAGTGCTTTATCAGCTAATTCAATCAGCATATCCGCAGTTTGTTCTGAGTGAGGACTGATGGTTGCCATGCCCAGACTTAAGGTCACATACTGGCTGACTGATGAAAATTTATGGGGAATTTGTAGTTTTAATACTTCGGCACAAATGGCTGTTGCGATTTGTGCTGCCCCTTGAGCAGAGGTTGACGGCAAAATAACCGCGAACTCTTCTCCACCGTAACGAGCAACTAGATCATCGGGACGATGTACCGCGTTTTGAATCGCCTTGGCCACTTGTTGCAAACAATCATCTCCAGCTTGATGACCATAGTGATCATTAAAGAGCTTGAAATAATCAACATCGCACAAGATCAAAGATAAAGGTTGGTCCTCTCGGTGTAGTCGTCTCCAAGCTTGCCCCAACTCTTGATCAAATCGATAGCGATTAGCCACTTGAGTTAAGCCATCAATGTGAGCTAGGCGATGCAATGCTGTGTTGGCCTTGGCCAATTCGGCTTCTACTCGCTTTCGTTCTTCAATTTCTCGTTGAAGATTGAGGGTGAGTTCTCGCAAGCTCAAATGTACTTTAACTCTTGCTAGGACTTCGGCCTCATGGAAAGGTTTGGTGATGTAATCAACAGCTCCTAAGGACAACCCTTTTACTTTATGCACTTGCTCATTGAGGGCAGACATAAAGATAACTGGGATGTCTTGGGTTCGTTGATTTGTCTTTAATGTTGCACAGGTCTCTAGACCATCTTTACCTGGCATTTGAATATCTAATAAAATCAAATCTGGCAGTGCATGGGATAACTGTTGCAATGCTGCATCCCCACTCGTGGCAACCCAAACTGTAAACCCCTGCTCTCTTAACGTTTGAGCCAGGATTGATAGATTTGTGGGTACATCATCAACAATGAGAATGTTTGCTGTCTGTGGGGATTGAGACATATTCCTGCTAAAAGCGGCTCATCCAAGGGGATTAGATGGCGTATTTGTATGGATTATTCCAAAAAAATAATTATTTTCTATTTCTATTGTGCAGGTTAATGGCAACAACAAACTCCGAAAGAACACTTAAGTTTAAAATTCACTGCATAACGCGGCTAACTGCGTAAATTTACATCAAAGTATTATGAAATCTTTTTCTAAGCTTGATCGTTATTGCTAGCTTATTTTGATGTAATCATGCTGTCATCTCTTTGTGGATAGAAGATTGAGACGATTGACTTTAGCATTTCTTAGATGATGACAGAGTTAGTATGGAAACAATACGGCTCGAAATTAAAATGAATTATTACTAGTAATATCACGCAAATAATCTTGAATTCGGCTGATTTTGAAATTCTCAGACCATGTCAAGAGTTGATAACAGAAACCTTGATATTTAGGATCAATTGCCTGAATGATTACTAACTCGTCCATGATTTCGTAGATACTGCCTTTGTTGGCCATGGCCAGCAATCGTTGTAAATAGTCCTGGGGAGGAGAGACGATGTCGGAGAGCGGAGCAAGGTGTTTGTGACTTTCTATCTTCTGGTCTGATGTTGTTTGCAAAGGAGGCTCTTTTTCCAACCACTCGAGCTTCAGATGATGTTGCAGTTTATGCAATAGTTCGTCTATCTGAATGGGTTTGGTAATAAAATCATTGCAACCTGCCTCTAGGCTGCGGGACTGATCGAGTCCATAGGCACTGGCTGAAGACATAATGATCGGGATATTTTGAATGGAGGGAAATTGCCGAATCATTTGCGTCAATCTACAGCCATCCATATTCGGCATCATCAAATCAGAAAGAATGAGATCAGGATTGTAAGCGGTGGCCATTCTTAAGCCCTCTTGTCCGCCTGTTGCCGTGATCATCTTGAAGCCCAAATCTCTAAGCAAATCAATGATGCCAGCACAAGTTTCCAAATGGTCATCAATGATCAAGATTTTGCGAGGAGGTCCTTGATAACCAACGAAATTCTCGTGTTTATGAGGGACTGAGGCGAACTGATCAGTCTGTACAACCGGCAAGTCGAGAGCGAGTGAAAACACACTCCCTTTGTTCAGCTGACTATCAACAGAGAGTGTGCCTCCCATGACT
Organism: uncultured Acaryochloris sp.; assembly: GCA_937941595.1. Lineage (GTDB taxonomy): Bacteria > Cyanobacteriota > Cyanobacteriia > Thermosynechococcales > Thermosynechococcaceae > Acaryochloris. Next base: position 10,605 of record CALDHF010000031.1, read on the forward strand.
TTTGCCAAATTATGACTGATAGCTAATCCCAATCCTGTCCCTTGATTTTTCCAGTCCGTGTCTCCGACTTGTTCGAAGGGTAAAAAGATGTTTGAGAGATCTTCTGGGGCGATCCCAATTCCTGTATCGATCACTTGAAATAGGATAGGGGCTGTGGCTAAGTTTGTGCTGTCGTTGTCGTCAGCTCGGTTCACTTTAAAGGTGACGCTGCCCTGGTTGGTGAATTTCACTGCATTCCCCAAAATATTGATCAAGATTTGTCGGAGTCGTTTGGGATCGGCCGTAATGCCAATCGGTAGGTTTGGTGCAAACTCTGGTTTAAGTTCAATTCCCTTTTGCTGGGCCTTAACGTTGCATAGTTCGGTGATGCCTATTAGAAAGTCGTGAAAATGAAAAGTTTCGGGGTTGATCTTGATCTGCTGAGCTTCAATTTTAGATAGATCTAATAAGTCATCAATAAGAGTCAGGAGGTGTTGACCGCATTCATAGATGACTTTGACACCTCTTTGGGCTTCTGTACTCAGTGATAAAGACCGCTTCAAGATTTGGGCATAGCCTAAAATTCCGTTCAGAGGTGTCCGGAGTTCATGGCTCATATTGGCTAAAAATTCGCTTTTAGCCTGGTTGGCTGATTCTGCTTCCTGTTTTGCGAGTAAAAGCTCTTGATTCTGTTGGGATAATTGCCAGCTTTGTTGTTGCTCTTGTTCTAGCAGTTGGGCTTGTGCGAGAGCTATTCCTAACTGATTTGCTACTGCTTCAATGAGTTCGATCTCATCTGATGTCCAGTGCCGGAGTAAGTCTTTTTGCTGATCTGAGGGTAGCTGTAAAAATTCCTGGCGGCTCATGCGTTGGTGACAGTGCTGAAGCGCGATAGCACCATTGGGCTGACCTTGGTATGAGGTACGAATCGTTAATATGGATTTGAGTTGAATCTGCCGATTGTCTGGTAAAGAATATTTGAGCAATGCATCAGTATAGACGTTCGGTGAGACTAGGGCGTTCTCTTGGGACAGTATTTTCTGAGCATGGGGGACTTGATCGATGGGAATGCTTATCCCCAACATGGAATCCCAGCCGGGTTCAATGTATTCGGCGACGATGGGGAAATGCGGAGTCGGTGTAGGGGTGTAACTATGAATATGGCATCGACTAATGCCAAAAGTTTCACCGATCATTTGGACTGCTGTTGC
>CALDHF010000032.1 GCA_937941595.1 uncultured Acaryochloris sp.
CCCCTAAGTTTAGTAATAGAACACCGACACGGCCCATAACCTAAAGTTTGCCTTTGTTAAACTCTGTTACTAATATTAACAATATTATCTCTGTAAGACATTGACAAACATTCAGTATTTCTGATAAGTCCGTAGGTCAAAGCCACAGTCAATGGTTTCACTTTTCCATGCATCTAGCAACTCTCCCATAAATTTAAGAGGGATATTGACAGTCAACGGGTATGTGTGCAATCTACTGCACTTACCCTCCGCCCACAATCGTGACAATTTCTAGGCAGTCGTTGCTTTGGAGATGGGTTGTTTCCCAAAACTGTCGATGCAAAATTTCGCCATTGTATTCTACTGCGACCAGGCGAGGATTGAGGTTTAACTGTACCAGAAAATCTGGTAATAACATGCTTGGCTGACAGGTTTGTGGTTCTCCATTGACTTGAATCTTGATCATGGTTGTGGCGTATTTTTAATAGAAAATCAGCATCTCTATCTATCTTAGATTCAAGCTCCTGTCTTCATCCAATTCTGAGCTATAGACAATGAAGAAATTTATGCCTATGTCTAAGGGTACTGCTGACAATACAATACTTGCCTTTCAATCTCCTGTACCGAGGGGTGAGAGGAGTTAAGGCCAGGAGGGCTGATCTGCGATTTATGTGTCCTACCGTTTTTGCCAAAAACCTATCTTACTCTGCCTTTTCACTGCTCAGTTTGGGTAGTCTGAAACTCTTGTAACATCTGTTGGACAACGGTACTGGGAGAAGAGGCTTCCATAATGGCCCGAACGACGGCAACACGGCTTGCTCCAGCGGCAATAACTTCTGATAAATTTTTATCATCAATGCCGCCAATGGCATACCAAGGCATGGGGGCATGGTCATTGGCATAGCGGATATATTCATGGCCTACGGCTGCTTTGTCTGCTTTTGTGGGGGTGGCGTAGATAGGACCGACGCCAATGTAGTCTGCCTGTTCTTGAATGGCCCGATCCATCTCTTGGGGATTGGTGGTAGACCGACCCACCAATTTTTCCGGTCCTAGCATTTGACGGGCAACGGCCATAGTCATATCCTGTTGTCCCAAATGCACACCATCGGCATCGACGGCCACGGCAATATCAATCCGGTCATTGACTATGAATAAGGCATTGTATTGATGACAGAGTTGGCATAATTGGTGGGCAATCGCGAGGCGTTGATCGTCATTAGCATGCTTCTCTCGATACTGTACCAATGCCAGTCCTCCTTGCAATGCGGCCTCAACGATGGATAGAAGCTGATCACAAGGAGACGTCACCAAATATAAAGGAGCACTGAGTAACTGTTGCAAACGTTTGCGGGGCTGCAATTGGCTTTCTAAGGTATAGACTTGATAGCGCATTTGCTTACAGGCTGCTGCCATCGCTACATCATAGACTTTGCCATATTCTTCCAATACTCTTAAAGCTTCTTGGACACGACACAGGTTTGCCTGAATGACTGTGGGTACGTCAGCACGCTGTTCTTCTTGGGGATGGGTCAATTGCGTTCCGGGATCGTTCGGGGTATTTCGGGCTATCCGTAAAGAGGGATGATGCCAGGTCGCTAATTCTTGACGAAGTTGCTTGCAGATTAAGGTTAAGGCCTGGTTCTCTAACCCAAACCGACACCATTCTTCAATCACCCGCAACCCTTCCCGTGCCCGATCGAGATTGGCATCCAGGATTCGATACAGGGTCGAGGTTGCATGCACCATAATTACCAGATCAATCAAAAACAAACAGGTTCTATCCTATCAAGTCTCCTAATAGGTGCTGTTATCTGAAAGCGGATTATTAATGATGACTACTAGTGTTAATTGAAACGTTCTAATTGATCTGAAAAATGTCCAGGCAATAAATCAATGTCAAGAGCTGACTTTAAAAGATAAAGTCCCAATAGAAAGAATGCAGATATCAATAAATTAATCGCAACAATCATAATAAAGGCTGCGATCATATTACCAATCTTGGTCACTCCTTTAACAGGGTATTGCCTTCTGCCTTTGCGAATATCTTTACCAACTAGTAGAACGACGTAAAATCTAGAAAAGATCAAGTCAATCACAAATCTAATATCGATCAGCTTTGATCTCTGTTTTTTTGCCGACAATTCTTGTCCAGTAGACCATGGATGCTGACTAGATTTAGAGTCTGTATATTTCTGGTTTTGATCGGAGCAAATAGTCTGACTAATAAGGTTTTGAATAGCCTGAATTTGTGTTGAATTTAGACTTGATAAAATAGTGGGCTCTAGCTGTCTAAGAGGGTCAGTTTGGTGTAAGGATATTTGGACTGGGATGTCAAAATTACTCGCGGGAATTTCAGCATCCGGTTTGGGATTTTCTTGATCCTCTGGTGATGATTGTTGCAACCGTTTCTGTCTCCTATTCTAATTTACTGAAGTGGTGGGTTATGCCTGATGATTAGGGCTACCTTAAATATAAAGAACGCCCTATTATTAAGCCCAACTCTGTTACGATGACTAGCCGATAAAAGGTCCACCTCCTTGACCAAGACAGCGGTTGCAGAGCTTGTTGGGAAAACGCCAACATCAGGACGACAACGATTGCAAATATCCATACTCCTACTATTGAGATAGCCCAGGTTGGCCCTTTCCAGTCCATGAGTAAGGGGGTTGCTGAGGTGTATGCAGCAATCCAGACGATGGAAACGACCCAGAGCATGGCGACTGTAATCGCCCCTAAATTAGCCCAAGCGATATAGACAATCAATATCATGGTCCAAATCCACATCAGGATGGGGGCATCGTAGGCAGCGAGTATCCAGCCAACTGCGAGATAGAGACCTCCCAGTACCAGGAGATATCCCCATGCGAATAATGGGGAATGCAAAAGTTTGTTCATATACGCAGGATGGGACTCGGTCAAAAACAGGTCTGAAATTTTGATAAATATGACGTTCTTGTTTGTGGCCGATCAAGGTTGAGATATGAGCAGTTTTTGAGCTAAAGAATAATTTAGATAAGAGAAGTTATTTGTTTGGTCATAACTATAGTAGATCTACTGACTTCTATATAGGCCAACTTAGTAAAGAATCATTGGTATCTCTGGGGGCTTATGGGGTGGATGCTTCTCTGAAATTTATTGATTTGTTTTTGTAGAATAATGGGTTACTAAAATCCAATTCAACTGAAACCTGATTCGTAATATTAATTTTTATTTCACTTCTAGATTAAAACCAAAAATGAGATAGAATTTTGCACCACCAGGTATTTTAATTCAGGGCTGTTATGTAGTTTTGCGGTGTAGTAAAGCTGTCGCCAGCTCACAGATTTGCTCTGGACTTTCGTTAGAATGTCTGGTCAGTTTTGGTAGCAAAAATCACTCACTCAAGGGAAAGCAGTTAGGGATCATGAAACATCATTGGAATGGTATTACTGTTGCGATCGCAAGCCTATTCTTAACCACACTGCATTCAGAATTCGCTCAGGCTTATACCTTTGGCCAAAAAGAAGTAGACCAGAGTAAATTTGTTGCGATCGCAAGTCCCTTTGCTGAAGGCAAACTCCATAACCTCATTATTTTGGAGCAGATTTCTGCCTCCCAATCCTGTTGGCAAGAAAAGGCCGACCAGCCAGGTGTGATTGATCCTCTCCTACTTAAATTTGATTTTGCGGGCATTTGTGGCCGTAGTACAGACAGCAATGGCTATTCGATTCGGCAAGCAGGGCAAGACCTTGCCCTGAACTATCGACTATCGATTGTGAAACGGGATGGTCATCTAGTCTTGATGGGCTATCCATCTAAGAATCCGCAAGCGCCTCAGCTCAAACTGGGCCAAACAACATCCACTACCGATGGATTTTTGAAGATTGAACTGCTGCCCGGCTGGCGATTTACCAAACGCACCTATAACGGCAAAACCCTAGGTCATATCTATATCACCCGCGATCAGGTTCCCAATATTGGGTCAGAGATTATTGCAGAAGCGCCATCTGATGCTGTGCCCCCCCTTGATCCAGACAACAAAACTGGAACAGAGCGTCTTCAGCCTCGTGATCAAAAGCAACCCGTCAATCCTGCCAAGATCGAGCGCCCCGTCCCCATTCCACTTGAGCCTGCCCCATCGAAGACATCAGCAATCAATCCTGAGGCCCGCGAAGCCCTCACCAGACTGATCACTTCTCCCATCGAAATTCCAGTTCCTGCACCCAGCCCATCCTCTAGCCCAACATCAGAATCAGCACTTCCCCATTCCCGTCAACCATCAGACGAAACAGCGATATCGCCTAGTGAACGTCCCCCCTTATCGTCAGATCATCCGCAAAACTCAGCGCCTTCGCAAAAGACAGTCCCTGAGACCGATGCAGCGCCACTCCCCCCAACGGACTCAGAGTTACCTGTTTTGGAAGGTGACAGTCCTGATGCATTGCCACAACCCCAGCAATATCAGCAGCAATCTAGAAAGTCCACCACCCGCAAACGCAAAACATTAATCAAGCTTGCGTCTAAGCCCCCCTTATCAAAAGGGCGATTTTTGCGTCCGGTCCAGATTCCTGTTCCTCCTGTTCGCACATTTCCTAAAACATCTCCTGGCGTTAAAACGCGTCCAGCCAATTCCCCAGGACTCTCCTTGCCCACAAGCAAGGGGATTCTCCCGGTTCCTCAAGGCGAGGTGCCCTTAGGACGATTTAATCCGGCTCCAGATATCTATGTTGCCAATCAAGATGCCAGTCGAGCCAGTCAACTGGCAGCAGTTTCTAGCACCGGAAACCCTCCGCCTCCTCCTCTGGATGCCCGGTCAAGATTGCGGTATCGCGTGGTTGTTAAGATAGCCAATGCTAGTCAGCATAAAAAAGTAAAAACCCTGGTCCCGGATGCATTTCGGTCCCGCTATAAAGGGCGATCTGTCTTACAAGTGGGGGCTTACGAGAGTCAGGCAGAAGCAAATGAACGCCTAGATAAATTGAGTTTTGAAGGCATTCAAGGCATCCTCGAGGTGCGTTAATGAGTACCTACTGTCTCGGCAAACGGCTGTGCCCGTGTTAAATCAGCAAAATTGAATAGTTGAGTATCTGCCAGTTGAGAAAGTTCCACATGTTGCAAACTGCGAAATATTGTCTCTAATCGTCCTGGGGTTTCTTGCTCCCAAGTCTGCAAAAGCTGTTTGATTTGCACGCGTTGTAACGTGTTTTGTGATCCACACAATGTGCAGGGAATAATGGGAAACTTTTTGAGCTCAGCGTATCGGCTAATATCAGCTTCTGGGCAATAGGCCAAAGGTCGGATAACCAAATGCTGCCGATTGTCACTCAATAGTTTGGGGGGCATAGCCTCCAATTTGCCAGCATGAAATAGATTCAGAAATAGGGTCTCGATAATATCGTCTCGGTGATGCCCCAGAGCAATCTTGGTTGCTCCTTCCTCTTGCGCAACTCGATACAAAATTCCGCGTCTCAGGCGAGAGCACAAACCACACATGGTCTTACCTTCTGGGATCACCCGTTTCACCGTGCTGTAAGTATCTTCTTCCACAATCCGATAGGGGATCTGGAGTTGATCTAGATAGCTAGGCAAAACTTCTGCAGGAAAATTGGGCTGCTTTTGGTCCAGGTTAACGGCAATCAATTCAAAATCAATGGGGGCACTCCGTTGCAGACACAACAAAATATCCAGCAAGGTATAGGAATCTTTGCCCCCAGACAAGCACACCATAATCCGATCGCCTGCTTCGATCATGTTGTAGTCGCGAATAGCCTTACCAACTAACCCTCGCAAACGAGCCTGTAATTTTTTGAGTTGCTTAGCTGGATGAATTTGAGTGGCAGTCATATCGATGTATAAAAAATTAAGGGGTGAGTCTCTTCGTTTTTAGTGTTCTTCGCTCACCGTCATACGATTGGCAAACCCTATATCGTTATTACTCTATTTCAATAAGGTTGTTAGAGCGGTACTCTCATCTCAAAGTGCTATCCGCAGACGATCTCTGGCTAAAAAATTTTCTGTGTCTGCAAAAAAATACGTGTTAATACGTAAGCAAAAAAAAAATTTATTTCAAAGTTCAGTATTTCCTACCTAAGCACTCCAGGTATTGTTGGAGATTATAGATATATACCTAAAATACAACTTTACGGGGGATAGATTCAGATGCTAGTTCCAGTCGCAGGATTTGCAGTTTTGTCATTGCTTTCCATTATTACCAACACATTAATTCTCATGGATAGCGAAAACGCGCCGATTGAGAACTAGAGCTAGGATCAATATCCTGCCTTAGGTATACGCAAGTGAGACGAACAGTCATCTAATTTTTTTGAATAAGTTTTTCTGAGTTGCATAAATTCGGTAATTCTCACTGATAACTACGATATAGATTGCCAAACCAAACATCCAAGCCCTCGCTTTTAAAGCGAGGGCTTTTTATTGCCAATAATGGTATCGAGATGGCCAAAATTAAAAAATAACGGCCATCCGTGTTCGGACAACCGTTATGACTGCATGAGAATGACCCACTAACTATCTGTTAAGCACCAACGGCCTCTTTGGCAGCGTAAAGAACTTCAGCGTTGATTTCAGTGATATTGCGTTCACGGGCAAACTTTTCGGTATTGCGCTTGACTTTACCTCGAACAAAACCAGGGATTTTGTTGAGTTCAGCTTGGCCCTCTGCGCTCCAACCCAGATCAGAGTCGGCAGAAATCCCTTTCGTGATCACTTCCTTGGTGTCATGTCCACCAAAGATCTCTAGTAGATGATCTTCCATACCCAAGGTGAAGGAGTTGTAGACCAAGTCAGCAACTTGGTTAGTACCTTCATAGCCTAAGAAAGGCTTATAGCCGATGGGAAAATCTTGAATATGAATCGGGGCCGCAATCACGCCACAAGGGATGTTAAGCCGCTTGCCCACATGACGCTCCATTTGGGTACCAAAGATGGCAGAAGGTTCCACTCTGGCAATGGCATCACCAATGGCACCGTGATCCTCATTGATGATCACTTCATCGCAGTATTCGCTGACTTCCTTGCGGAACCATTCTTCGTCGTACTTGCAGTAGCAGCCTGCCCAAACAACATGGATTCCCATTTCGCGCGCCAGAATTTTCGTCATCGCCGCGGCATGAGTGCTATCACCGTAGACTACAGCCTTCTTGCCCGTTAGGTTTTGGCAATCGATGGAACGTGAGAACCAAGCAGCTTGAGACACATGCAGGGTTTGATTCTCGATAAACTCTTCGTAGTTGACGTCTGCGCCTTGGGCATTCAATACTTCTTGGATTTTGCGAATACACCGGGCTGTTTCAACGACACCCATGGGCGTGATGTCGACAAAGGGCGTGCCAAACTCTTTTTCGAGGTATTGAGCTGACATGTGACCGATTTCACGGTAAGGAACCAGGTTAAACCAGGCTTGGGGAAGCCGCTTGAGGTTATGGACCGAGGCTCCTTCAGGAATGACTTCGTTGACTTCAATGCCTAAGTCAGCCATTAACCGCTTCAGTTCGGTGCAGTCATGCTGGTTATGGAAGCCTAGGGTTGAAATACCAATGATATTAACGGAAGGCTTAGCCGTTTTCTCTTCAATCAAATCGCCATTTTTACGGGCTTTTTGGATATAGAACTGAACAATTTGGTCTAGAGTGCGATCTGCGGCCTGAAGCTCGTTGACTCGGTAGTGGTTGACGTCTGCTAGGAGCACATCGCCTTGAGTGCTGAGGGCAGCCCGCTCGACAAAGTTTTCCAGGTCTTCTTGCAGAATACTGGAGGTGCAAGTCGGGGTGAGAACGATCAAATCTGGGCTTTCTTCTTCGTCTTTGCGGGTAATGTTGTCGACGACTTTTTCTTGAGAGCCTCGAGCTAAGACGTGGCGATCGACAACGCTAGCTGTGACTGGGGTGAAGTTCTTTTCTCGCTCAAGCATGGAGCGCATGACGTTAAAGTAGTCATCTCCCAAAGGCGCATGCATAATGCCATGAACGTTTTTAAAGGAACTGGCCACTCTCAGTGTGCCAATGTGAGCTGGGCCAGCATACATCCAATAGGCTAATTTCATTCTTGAGGATCTCCCTTCTGTTTCAGCACCTGTGAGCATTATTGACTACTTTCATCAGCTATGAAATCCCTTTTATGATTAATAAAGAAAGTAAAATAGATTTTATGAATATCTAAGGATATTTTTACTTAAATTTATGCCTGAATACTTCTCAAAATTCACCATTAGTAAATCTGCAATTATTTTTTATAAAAAAAGGAACAATAGGCAATGAGTATTCTCAGACTCTGATTGGGTTGCCTCGTTTTTGATTGCTGAGAGACTGGATGGGGATTGATCTAAGCTGAATTTTTTATAGTCTATGGATTTGAAGGCTTGAGTGATGAATCAGAATCCTGCAATAGAAAGAGCTGACAGAGTTTATGTTTCTTTAGCAATATCTCGGGATAGGTTTTGGTTTAGGCTAACCACTCCTTATTTTTCGCTTGGAAGTGGAGGCCATGGATGGGTTAGAGAGATCTGCAATCATTGGCTCAGCATCAACCATAGAAAAGACGACTCATCTGACTGTGTATAGTCGGTTGGCAAATCTACATGGGCCTTAACCTAGTTCATAAATCATTAAATTTAGTTACTTTTATAGGTTTGTTAATTTTTCGGAGCGATCCAATTTATAGTCGGCTGCTTGGTTTGCTAGACTTCTGCTGAAACTTAAGGGTGATTGACCTAGAGGTTTCGATAAGATGAGACAAGTTCGTAAAATTCGCTGAATATAGGTTCCTAATGTCCGCTGAACAGCAATCTGATCAACAGCCCGAAAAGATTTACTTACCGAAGACGAGTGAGTCGGAGCAACTGAAGAAAATTCGCCATACCACGTCTCATGTCATGGCGATGGCCGTACAGAAGCTGTTTCCTGGCACTCAGGTGACGATTGGCCCCTGGATTGAATCGGGGTTTTATTACGACTTTGATACGCCTAACCCCTTTGCTGATAAAGATTTAAAGGCTATCAAAAAAGAGATGGTCAAAATCATTAAGAAGAAGTTGCCTGTCATCCGGGAAGAGGTGAGTCGAGAAGAAGCGAAGACTCGGATTGAATCTCAACAAGAGCCTTACAAATTAGAGATTCTCGAAGATCTGGAAGATCCGATTACCCTTTATCACTTGGG